>JBASWO010000133.1:0-13496 GCA_049276515.1 Alphaproteobacteria bacterium | reverse complement strand
GGAAAAAAGGTATAGCCCTCAAAATGCCGTAAAATGGTTTTCTGAATCGCATGATTTTGTGATTGTATATGCTAAAAACAAACTCAATTGGTATCCGAACTTATTAGAGCGTTCAGATGAAATGAACGCTCGTTATCGCAATCCTGATAATGACCCACGCGGAGTATGGAAACCAGCGGACTCTACGGCCCAAGCTGGTCATGGAACAAAAAGCCAATTCTATGTGCTAACTGCCCCAAACGGGAAACAACACAAGTTACCTAATGGGCGTTGCTGGGTATATACTGAACCAGTTTTACAACAAATGATTGCGGATAATCGCATATGGTTTGGTGAGAATGGCAACAATGTACCTGCGGTGAAGCGATTTCTCTCCGAAGTTAAGCAAGGAATAGCATGTCAGACGATTTGGAAATACGTTGATGTGGGGCATAATCAAGATGGAAAAAAGGAAATCAACGAACTATTCCCTGAATCAACTGTATTTGATACCCCAAAACCATCTTCTCTAATCAACCGGATCCTTCAAATCGGCACAAATCAAGACTCTATAGTCCTCGACTCCTTCGCGGGTTCAGGAACAACCGCACATGCCGCGCTTAGCTTGAACAAAGAAGATGGCGGCAATCGTAAGTTCATCCTTGTGGAAATGGAAGATTACGCCGACAAGACCACCGCCGAACGTGTGCGGCGTGTGATAAAGGGCGTTCCAACTGCCAAAGATACAAAATTGAAAGAGGGCTTGGGTGGTAGCTTTGCCTTCTGTGAACTTGGCAAAGAAATCAGTATCGAAAAAATCATTACGGGCGAAGCCTTGCCCGACTATGGCGCGTTGGCGAAATATGTTTTCTATACCGCGACCGGACACAGCCTTGATAAGGAAGTCAAACCAAAGCCTGACTTCTTTGTGGGCGAGACAGATTTGTATGAAGTCTATCTGATTTACAAACCAGATATTGCATTCTTGCGTGGCAATGAATCCGCTCTGAATAATGCTAAATTAAAAGCCATTGCCGAACGCGGCAGCAAGAAAGAAAAGCTGGTTTTCGCCACGGCAAAATATATGGGGCAGAAGGAACTTTCCGACCACAACATCACTTTCTGCCAGTTGCCCTATGCCATTCACAAAGTGGTGGGGGCATAGGCGCGATGGAACTGAAAGATTACCAAATCAAGCTATTGGATTATCTGGATGCCTATCTGAGCGAGTTGAAAACCCAGAAGACCGAAAAGCAGGATTATTACGAATTTCAAAAACATAAAGGCAAAGACGCCGTTCATCCCGAACAATCGGATTATTGCCAACAGGCGTGGGGGTCCTTGAAGGCCAAGATGGCCGTTTATCGTTCGACCTATACCGTCCGCAAGGATGGCATGGAGCGAAACATCCCGAATGTTTGCTTCAAAGTGCCGACGGGCGGCGGCAAGACCCTGCTTGCCGCCGTTGCCTTGCAGCGCATCAATCAGGATTATTTCAGGCGCAATAACGGTTTTGTTCTTTGGATTGTTCCTAGCGATACGATTTATGAACAAACGAGCATACAGCTTCGCAATAAAGAACACCCCTATCGCCAAGTTTTGGACAGGGCAAGCGGTGGGCGCACGCTGATTTTGGAAAAAGACGACAAATTCACCGCGCAGGATGTGAATGATAATTTGTGCGTGATGCTGTTAATGCTGCAATCCAGTAATCGCCAAAGTAAAGATGCCCTGAAAATGTTTCAGGATAGTGGCAAGTTTGAAAGTTTCTTCCCACCTGTTGACGATTATACAGCGAACAAAGCCTTGTTGGCCGCATTGCCTAACCTTGATGTAGCGGATTTATCAAATGGGCAGAGCGTCGTCACCGGATTGTCTATTAAACATTCGTTGGGCAATGTTATGCGCATGATGCGCCCTATCACGATTTTTGATGAAGGCCACAGGGGCGCAAGCAAGCTTGCCCAAGATACCGTCAATTCATTTAACACCTCTTTTATTCTTGAACTTTCTGCCACGCCGAAAGACCACAGCAATCTTTTGGTCAATGTTGGTGGAAAAGAATTGAAAAAGGAGCAGATGATTAAACTGCCCATCAATGTCATTTCCTATGACAAGCCGAATTGGCAGCACACTCTTAATCAGGCGCATGCAGAATTATCCAGACTCGGTAAAGCGGCGGTGAAGTATCAGGTGGATTCAGGCAAATATATTCGCCCCATTATGGTTATTAAAGCCGAACCTAAAAAGAAGGGCGATGCTTATGACCATGTGGCGGATATTAAAACCTACTTGATGAAAAACCTGAATGTTCTGGAAGACGAAATTCGCATCAAGTTGGCTGAAAAAGATGAGCTTGGCGATGAGGATTTGTTCGATAGGCTTTGCCCTGTGCGCTACATCATAACCAAGGACGCGCTGAAAGAAGGATGGGACTGTTCTTTCGCCTATGTGCTGGCGATTTTGTCTAATAGCAAGAGCGAAACCGCATTGACCCAATTCATCGGGCGCGTTCTGCGCCAACCCTACGCACAAGAAACATCCATTCCCGATCTAAACCAATGTTATGTCTATTGTGACAATGCCGATGTGAACAGCGCGGCAACTGCCATTAAAAAGGGTCTGGAAGAAGAGGGCATGGGGGATGTTTCCGACCAAATCGTGGCTGGGAATGGACAGGCAACGGGCAAAGAAAAAACCACACTTAAACGGCGGGACAAATATCAGGACGCAAAGATTTTCCTGCCCTCTCTAAATGTTATTCGTGGTGGCAAGCCAGCCCCTTTTGATTATTACGTCGATGTTTTTGGAGATATTAGGTGGGATGATTACAGTTTTGGTGCATTGGATAATCTGACCCTCGCCGACAAGGAGGCAATGGATTACCAACACTTGACTGTAGATTGGCAGCGCGGTGAAACAGGGCAGCTTGATTTTCAGCGTGGCCAAAAGCAATCCGAACAGGTTACCAATGAAATTAGCCTGACGCTTATGGTCAGCCAGCTTATGGATAAGGTGCCGAACGCTTGGCAGGCTTATCGTATTATCGAAAGCGTATTGACCGGATTACGGGCAAAGAAAATCAGCGACGCCAAGATTGCCCTTAATTCCGTGTTCATAGTTGAAGAGATCAAAAAAGACGCTTCTCGGTGGATGCTGGGACAGTCCGAAGCAATTTTCCGGCGCAAGCTGGATGATGGACAGATTTTCCTGCGTCTCTTGGCCACGCCTTTTGAAAAACTGAACTGGCAAATGGCAAAAACGGTTGATGTACCATGCAACGTCAATGAAAGTCCTGTGGCATTAGCAAAGAGTATATTCCAGCCTCAATACCGTTCCAATTACAATGGGCTAGAATACCCCGTTGCGCTGGCTATTAACAACAAGGACGTTGTGGAATGGTGGCACAGGCTAGCTGTAAGGGGCACGGAATACAGTATTCAGGGCTGGAAGCGCGAAAAAATTTACCCCGATTTTCTGGTGAAGCTGGAAACGGGCAAGGATGACATTGAACGCCTCTATTTCATTGAATCCAAGGGCGACCAGTTGGAAGGCAACAAGGACACGGATTATAAGCAAAAGCTGTTTGAGACTATTAATGCTGCTATGGCAGGGGATGTTAAGCCAAAAGGCGAATTTAAGCTGGCCGACAGCAAAGAAAAAATATCCTTCCACATGGTTTTTGAAGGCGAGTGGGAAAATGAACTGAACAAGCTGTTAATTGCCTAAAATCCCCAGATAATCTAAAGATAAGAAGCGGCTAAAAATTATTAATTCGCTAAATTTGCTAACGTGAGCAATTACGCAATCAAACGTTTTTCTAACAGTGCTTGTCGCGGGAATTGACTATCGTTGCGAGCAGCAAGTTCCAGGGCAGGGGCCTTAAGCAAAAAGAAGCGTAAGGGCTTTTCGTGATGTGACCACTTTTCTATAACTGAATAGCCGGCAGCCTTGGCGCATCTAATAAAGAATTCGTCAGTATACTTAAATGAATTTTTAAGATGGTAGCGTTGGCCTTTTCTAACAGGAATGATGCCTGTAAAGCAGGACGAGCTTACTTCTACCAACATATCTTCGGTTGCAAGCGCCGTGTGACCAAGTTGTGAACTTTCTGGTATCCAATAAGGATCATAAACAAAACCATCTGGATTAAGGCCCTTAAAGGGGAGCTCGTGAGCCATGCGATAGAACGTGTTTATCTCAAACAATCCGTTCTCACTATACATCGCTTTATTTTCTGCCTCACTCTGATTGGCATCCGTCGTTAACAATAACCAGCCACCGCCAGTTATTCGCGCTAGGTTCTTAAGGCCATTTATCAGTTCTTGGGTTGGTTTTTCTTTGGAAAGCGGGGCTTCAATATTTGCTATTGTGATGCCGCCAAGAAAACCTATGCCCGCTGTATCGAGAGCTGGGTCTACCTCATCTGAAAAGAAGTTTTCTACTGAGGAAGAAACTACAACATCGCGAAGATGCTGCTTAATAACGCCACCTGCCTCGCTGCAGAATTTTAGGCTAACATCAACAGGTACATAGGTATGGCTGTTCAATGCCAAAACGACGGGAAGCGATTTTTCTTCTACAGCTTCAATCGTTCCTGGTCCCAAGTCAATAAATGGAACGCCCTGAGGGACGAGGTCTAGCTCATGAAGGTCATTCGCTACTTGGCCAATCATTTCCCTTTCACAGCGCAGGATATAATAACTTGGGCAATCATGTTCATACCTTTTCCATCCCAAAGCTCCAGACATGGATACGCCTCTGCGCATAGCTTTGTGATCGACATACTGATGTTCGCCCATATGTGAGCTGCGGACACCACGTAGCAGGTCCAAAGAACCAATTAAAAAGCTTCTATCGTAGGATTTCATTTCTCCCCCTTTTTCTTTGAGGGAATTTTCGCTTGCGCAAAATCATCTTTAAATTGTTTGCGATATGCCGCAGCAAATGCCGCCGAGTTAATCAGAACTACGTGCGGGGGATTTTCAGATTGAAATGATATTAGAGCTAGATTGTCGCCAAATACGTAGAAAGCTGTCGGGCTGAAACTTTTTTTATCTTGCCAGCGATATTCAGCATAATTACTGGCTACGAAGTTTTGATCGCCTTCCTTAATAAGGATAAACGCTTTTATATCACCGCGTTCTTTTTCTAGCTTTGAGACTTTAGTAATGTATTCATTCTGATTTTTTTGATATTTTGCAAATAAAGATTCATCTACACCGCTAATGCACACTTCACCGCCATGTTGTAAAAGATGGTCGTAGACAATGTCATAAAATTGGGCAAATCCCCCTGTACCTCTAAAAACCTGAACTCCTTCAGTACGCCGCTTCACCCCATCATTTTCCATGAACTCAATTCCATCTTCATGGAGGGCGCGAGTGATGCTCTTGATAGTGGTTTCGCGTGGAGACGTATCGCCACGTTCAATATCTTCGATGCTCTTGCGTGTGAGGTCACACCTTTCAGCAAGTTGCGTAGAAGATATTCCGAGTAAGCCGCGTGCAGCTCTTATTTGTGCGCCAGAAATCATAAAAGGTTCCAAATTGAGTAGTAATAGGTAGCATAATGTTTTACTTTCATGTGTCAAGATGATTAAAACTACTAAATAAAGGTATTTAGTTGCACCAAATATACAAGGGATCAATTAGTTAGATGGAATATTACTCGTTTAAACTTATCATAATGGGTATTATTACCACCCATAATGTTGCTTATCCTCCAAAAATGCGTATGTTACGCCCTATACAAAATCTTCTTTTTATAAAAAAGTATTTTTGAGGGAAACAATATGTCTGATTTCGATAGCTACTTAATGCGTCATAGCGAATTTGGTGTTCAAGCTTTGATCGAGCGGCTTGAGCGTTACGAAGGCATCCGTACAAACATCAGTGTTTCGCTTGAAGATCGCTGGAACCATCTAATGCATTCCTCAGCACCTCAATCACTTGCTGCGTGAGGATCACATGACATACGTAACTTATAAAGAGTTGGTGGAACGCTTTGGCCGACCCATAGCTTATGGGTTGCTATTATCTTTAGAGCGTTCAGCAAGTATCCGCAGCAATATTGTATATATTGATGAAGAGAAGCGGCTGGAACTTGCCCTTAGCGCACTCAATCAAAACTTACCACTTCAGGCTTAATTATGATGCATCCTCGACAAATAAAGGCGGCGCGTGCCTTGTTGGATTGGTCACAAAAAGATTTGGCTGATGCAGCTGATCTTTCTTCAGGCACAGTTCGCAATGTTGAATCCGGTGATATGTCGGTACGTGGTGCTACTGCCGAGATAATTCGGCGTGTCTTTGAAGAATCCGGCATAGAGTTTACTGAAGGCGAAGGCGTTCGTCTGCGCAATGATACAGTCGTGGTTTATCAAGGATTGGATAGTTGCGATATGTTCTTTGACGATGTGTTGCGAACTATAAAAGAAAAAGGTGGTGAGGTTGTTTCTCTTTTCAAATCACACACAGTCCTGATTGAGGCTTGTGGTATTAAGCTTGGTAAATTTGGCCAAATGCAGGAGCTAAGTAAGCACACCAAAATCAAATGCATTGCACCGCAGGCTCAAGATGCATCATTCCCTAATTCGCCTTGCGAGATGCGTGGTATTCTAAAACAGCATATTGGCCCTTCATCATATTTCGTTTATGGCAATAAATACGCCATTGTTCTACAAGAGGCTCGTACACGCTTTAAATTTGTTGTCTTTACATCGGAGAGTCTGGCCGAAGACTATAGGCATCATTTTTATAGTATGTGGAATTTGGCTCCGCCTGTCCTTGACGAATTTAACCGCCTTAAGACCAGCTAAAAAATCTAAGCCGCATCGCTAAAATTATCAAATTGGTAGTTTTTGATAAAAAACGCCAAGTGCTGTAGCGCAAAGTATCAAATACTCTTGTTGTTTCTAATCGCCAAATAACGACATTTAGCTTCATCAAACTATTGATGAGGGCAGAATGATTGTTATCGATCAGCGCATCTTCTTCGCAGCTCTTGGCTTCACAGCTGTCGCAATGCAGGGCGAAAAGAATAATAAAAAAGATAACGCCCGTCGTGCCTTGGCCTTGGCGCAGCTAATTGAAGAATTCTGCCGCACTAACATACCGGAGGCCTTTGAGAATAATCCCTCTAATCCATCCAGTGCTCTCAACCGCATGGTTGATACTATTGTCTGTATCTACAAAGAAACAGGCGGTTGCCAACCAGAACAACTAGAACCAAAATTTACTGAAAATGAAATCGTGCGTTATTGGCCTCGAGCTATGGCGCTGGCCTGTGTTCAGCTTGACATTACATTCAAGGACAACTGAACCATGCAAACTCCCACAGCTATGCACGTTGTCGATCTGGTCACGGCCGATGATAACAAAAAGTATGAATGCGCTGCCAAAATGGCGTTAGTAATCATCGAAATCACAAATGAAAAGGGTAGTTGCCTGCCACAGGATTTGAATGAGCGTGGCTTCACACCCATTGCTGTTACAGAGCACTGGCATATGGCTCAATCGCTGGCATCCGTGGAAATCAATTTGATGTGCAGAAGGCAGTAATAACCATGCCAAAAACCTATCAACAATCCACAACAACGAAGAAAAGATGCTTTTATGGTATCCGCCCTTGGAGCGCAGCTCACTATGATGGCTATTCTGAAATCTCGGCCTATGTCGAGGCCAGTGGCAATATAGAAAATATAATGACAGTGCGAGCAACGTCAGGTGCGAGTGCCGAGGCGATAGCCGAATTCGCCTTAGACCTTATTAATGATCATCAAAGAAATCAGCATCTACTGCGCGACGCAATTGCTGCTTTGGAAGCGGTCATGGATGACGGGCTGGATTTTTCATCTGAGCAAAATTTAGAAAAAAATATCCAGAAGCTTAAGAGGCAGATTGGTTAATGTTGTACAATAATATGAAATCGCTATTGGCAATATACGAAATCAATAGTTGATGAAAATGATATCACTCGATGATCAATAGTTTGTAATTAACCAAATTATTTTTCACGTTACTTGTACCTTAGAAAGCAGTAGAAAAGACTAACAATAATAGTCCTATTTAATTTAATTATGATGGTTTTGGTATGTTGAATAATAATCATATATTACCATTTATCCCCCAAGCCACTGCTTGGCCGTTGGCGCCTATTTATACTGGCGAACTTAGCCCTGAATTTGAGCGCCAGCTTGTCGACGCTAATGTGATCACCGGCAATGATATGGCTGAATTTAATGAAGCCATGCAAAAAGTGCGTGAGCGCGTAACCCATGACAATATTATGGGATTACTCAATCGCTTTAGCTATCGGCTTTATAAAGCCAACCCTATCGACAATACTTGGGCCAGCCAAACCGACGCCGGTTCGGAATGTTTTTCTGTCGGTAACGACAATATGGTTAGACGATCTTACGCGCATCCATTTTTGCCTAGTTCGGCTAACGACATTGTTTTGGCGATGGACGATCAAGACACCGTCACCACACATTCCCTTTTAACTACGCATGCCACACTTTTCTACCTAGGTGACTTCAATCAGACCGGACGAAGCATTTATGAGCTTAATTTCAGTGAAGACACGTTTAACCTTCATACAAGAGTGACCGGCTTTTCAAGGCTATATGGTGATCGCCAATACATTTCGCAAAGACACGCTGAGCATTTCTTTGATTGGCATCGGGCCGTTGCCTCCGGTAACTCTTTTGAATATACGCCGGAAGACATTTCTGTTGGGCCATACGTCCTGTTTGAATATGTAACGGCTAAAGAACAAAAATTTGTTCAATACTGGGATAATCAATCACAATACCTATTCCATCAGCAGATTTATCATCCAGATTGTTATAAAGATAAAACGCCTGAACAAATTGCCGAGCTGCTAGGCTATAAGCGGCTTTATAAATGTGATGTCGTAATACCGCCCGGTCAATGGGTCAAAGCATGGGCGGGAAGCAATTCCCGATCTGAATTTACTTATACCATCGATGCGAACAAAGCGCGTTTTCCCAATCAAGTAAGGCTAGTGCCGCCCGCCGTTACATGGGAACCAGGTCAGAAAGAGCGTTATGACAAAGCGCGCGCAGTTTGGGGAAGCGGCTTTACCGATTTTCAGCCCATCGTCGATTTATACGACGCAAAAATCGACGCCAACAATTCTTGGTGGCTTTTACAAATGGCTTTGGTGCATGGGGATGCCAAAGGCAAATTTTACGACGAAGAAAAAGGCTATGCTTTTATGTGTAAGTCTTTCGAGCTTAATGAAGCGCGTGCCGGTTGTAATATAGGCATCGGGTGGATGAATGGTTATTACGGTAAAATTGACCTTGAAAAGGCAAAAAAGTGGCTTCTTGAGGCCTTTAATCAAGACGACGAATATGCAGGCAAAATTCTTTTCAATCTTTTACAGAAAGACCAGCGTTACAAAGATAAAAAAGACCCAGAATTTCTTGCGCAAGCAAACGAAATCTATACCAGAACCAGAAAATTAGACGGTCAAGAAGGTCAGTTGATAGAAGCTCAATACCAAATGACTGGTTTCTGGGGGCAAAGAAATCCGGCGCGCGGAATTTATTTGTACGAAAAATTAGCTGAAACTACGCCTATTACCATGCGGCCACCTATACATGCATTGTTTCAACTCGCACAGCGTTGTTATCTTGGCTTGGACGTTCCGAGAGATTTGACGAAAGCACTTGAATATCTTGACAAGATACCAGCAGAGAAAGGCGATAATCTTGTACCGCCAGGCACAAAAAATGGTGCTGATAAATTGCGGCATTTAATACAGGTCGAGCTTGGCACAAAAGTTGAGGTGGTATTTTCTGATCCTCTTGCCTTAGATGCAAAAAAATTGGCCGAGGCTGCGGCGGCCGCACAAGCAACTGCAAAAGCTACGCCACAATCAGCGGCTCGCCTAGCGCCTAACCCTGCACCAAGACCCGCCGCGACAGCGCCAACACAGTCACAGCCCATGAGCGATGACGAGGCGAGGGGTATTATGATTGGCTTTGGCGTTGCCGCCGCTGCCGTGGCGGGTGTCGGTTATCTGGCTTGGACGGTGCGCGACGAGGTTTCAGCCGCCGCCGCAGGTTTGGTCGTGACTGGCGGCGTCTTCAAAACGGCCCACGATTTTGAAGCCAATACTTTTGTCAAAGCGACATTGACGACGCTTTCAGCAATTGGTGCAGGATTTTGCACATACCTTGTCGCCAAAGAAGGCTTGCCGCAAGGCACGCTCGTTAATCAGTTCTGGGAAAATCATTGGGGCATTACAACTGGCCTCGGCGTGGTAACTGGCTCTTACGTCCTTATTCGTGATTGGATGAAGGGTGATCTTGGTCTTGGTACAGCCATTAAAACGACTGTAAGCGGCGCTGTCGTCGCTGGCAGTCTCTATATGAGTGGCTTTTTCAGCCAGCCGAAACAGGCGAACGTCGAAGATCAAATCAACTTCGCCAATGCCTATGTCGCCACGAAGCAAATCAACGTGCGTAGCAATGCGCGCGCCGAACAAGGCAATATCCTTGGTAAGCTTGCTTGCGGCAACGGCGTGCATACTGTGAATGGCATAAGCGACGAATGGACAGAGATTATCCTGCCCGATAGGACGCATGCTTTTATCGCCAGCCGCTTCTTATCGAATAACCAGCCAACGACGCAACAGTGCCAGCCATAATGAGGAGAATGATATGAGTGATTTTACTGACGCCGCCGATCTTATTTCTCGCCTTTATAGAGGCGAGGTTACATTTGAGTCTGCAACTAAAGGCATTCAAGACGGCACAATGAAAGCAACGCCAGCACTTGCCGATCAATTGTGGGTAGCCTGCTCCCTTCTAGGGAACGAAGAAAACCCATTATATAGAAGCTGGACAGCACTTAGCCGTGAAGTGCAGATGAGACAGCTTGGTGTTACCGCCGAAGACGTATTGCGCACAACCCAACAATTCGGGCCAAGATATAACAAAGTTGATTCCAAGGGGTTTTTAATTCCATACAGCCTTGATCCTTCATCCATTCCTTCGGATGGTGACGGCAAATTCAGAGGGTTGAGGGCAAAGTCTAATGGTGAAATTGATTTCTTTTTTGAACAAGCACCCAATGAACCACTCATGATATTTGGGCAAGATATTGATGTAGCCCTCATTATTGCTTTCCATCCATCAGGACAAAAAATACCTACCCTGGGTATCGAAGCGCTTGATGACCAAGGGCCAGAACAGCAGCGTTGGAGTTTCAGAAAGAAGGACTGGGATCCCAAATGGATTGGCCACACGATGCTAGGCGAGACATTATATGCCGCCGATTATTGGTTGGGCCAAATAGTTGGCTACACATGTAAACATTTTCCACTTACAGAAGAAGACATACCTGACCTAATAAAAAGAACGAAGGCTGTATCACTTCTTAAAGATTTTGAACTTTGTGGTGGTCAAAGTGATGGTCACTGGAACCGCGTCATGTTAAGGCCAGGCGATGCGCATGGAACTTGGAACAAGACATCAAATGGCGACATAATATGTGATCTTCATCATGTCGAGGTGGGTGTTGACGGAGCGAATGTCAAAATCGAAATTGATCCTGAAACAAACAAAATCAAAGAAGACAGAAGTGCAAATCTGAATGATCCAAGATTTGCTATGGGCAGAGCAGCCATCATTTTCACTCAAAGATATGATGAAATTGCCGAAATGTTCCCGATGTACGAACGCGGAAGACAACTAGTTGGTTTGTTAAAAACAGTAGTTGCCCTCAAGGAACGTTACAAATTTACACCAAGCAAAGCACTGGCAGAAAAAATCGATAGAGCTTACCAGCTCTATTCAAATAGACCCCCATTGACCTTGAGGCAAAGATTATGCCTACAATATAATCCTGAGGGCTAACAAATGACCGCATTAGCATCAAGAAGGCTAGGATTTCTAGACATTATGAGATCGATGGTCAGTCGCTCACCTAAGCCGCATGAATTAGGTGGTTTCGTTATGAATGGTGGTGAATTCCGTGACGGCCCACCACCGCCTCCACCTCCACCGCCACCGTCGCGCTACGATACTTTCGCAGCTATAGACGATAAGCTCACACGTGATATGCCCTCGGTGCCGGAAGTATTTTCATCACCACCGCCACCAGTCCAGCCAGCTCCCATAATTCCTAGAGAAGATAGACCCTATACTTATGAAGTGTTTAAGTATGTTGCAGAAACTGCCGGACTAGAACAAACAACATTCATCGACGAAAACCTAACGGTTCGCGGTACCAATACGCCGGGACAAGTAACAATACACCATGAAGGCTATGCTGCTGAATTGAACCGCCAGCATAGGGAAGAGCACGGCCCCGACTCCAGATATCAAGAACCGCATATGGTCGGCCATATGGTAGTAAGCTTCAAACCTGATGTGCAACCGGCAATGTTTGAAAGATCATTCAGCAGCGAGCTAGGCAATATAGAAGGCAGCTCGAGACATGAGGTGGTTTTTTGCGCACCCGTAGGCAGCATATCAATGGATGAGCTTAAAGTGGCTGCAGAAAGATATGCCCAGAACTATGAACCGGATAGTATTGCCGATGTAAGAATTACAAATCCGGATGCTGTCGTTACTCGGTCTATTGTTGCCCCCAAAATAGTGATACGTGGTACAGATGGCACTCTAAGTTATCCAATAGAGTATCAATACATGGTGCACCGAGGCGATGCTAAATTTACTGAGCGACCTAATAATGATCCAAGCCCGGGAGGTTAAGGAAAAAGCATGCAAATCATAGATTCGGAAATTAATTCAAACATGTTCTTCAGATATCTTTATGAAACATTTCCCTCTGCTGAGGAAAAATATGTTCGCATATACGATAAAGAATGTATTTTTCAGGAGGGAAGATTTCTGTATGGTGTGGCTCATTTCATTGGTAAAACACCGGCACAAATCCAGAAGGACCTTTCTCTCATTTTCATGCCCAAATATATTTGTGATGTAGTAGTTAAACCCCCCGCAACACTGAAAACATATAGAATTGCCCCCAAAGAAAACCCAAACACTCAAGATATTGAAGTTATTCGTATAGTGGCATCCGGCGAATTAATGTACTCGAATGAACGTTCGCTTGATCCCAATTTGCCAGTACAAACAAAAAAAGATTTTCTTTCGCCAGAAGCAAAGCTCTAAGGTTATAATAATGTCAATGGAAGCTGGCAAGGAAACAGTTATAAAAAGCACCTTCGATAAAGAAGTCGCAGAAGGTTTTCTAGGCATGCTTTTTCAGGAAAGTGTTCAACCTATTGCCGTCGAAAAAGTTGAGAACGTTGTTAATCAGGCCACTGGCTTTCCATATCTTGCCATTTACATGAGTCCCGACACCGCAGATAATATGCAGGCGCTGGATAATAAAAAACTTGTAGATGCTCTTTTAAATGAGGGCTATGGCTTGGTTGTATACGTTAAGAAAGACAAAGAAGAACCAGTTTGGTCCTATAGGTATGCAGATATTCTCTGCTACAAAATTTTTAAG
>JBASWO010000132.1:0-2135 GCA_049276515.1 Alphaproteobacteria bacterium | reverse complement strand
AGATAGTCCTTACCATCAACTATTTCACCTTTGCGATAGTAGACCTGATAAGCCTTGGCGACAGACGCAATTTGTTCATCAGAGCCCGTAAGGCCAATGATGCGGGGATGAAAACTGGAAATATAATCTTTAATCTTCGCTGCCGTATCACGAGCTGGATCAATCGTGATGTAAAGAGGCTGCACTTTGCTTGCCTGTGCATCCAACAAATCCATTACACGTGAAATGCCTTGTAGGCCGGTTGGGCAGACATCGGGGCAATAGGTGTAACCAAAATAGACTAAGAGATATTTGCCGCGGAAATCCGCATCGCTGACCATTTTGCCATCTTGATTGAGCAAAGAAAAAGACCCGCCAATTTTTGCTGTATGGGGCGGTACGTTTTTATCAGCCTCAACCTGACTGGCTTCCTCGCGCATCTCACTAATGCGCTCTTTATCTTGCGTTCCCTGCCAGACCACAAGCCAGCAAGCGAAGACAAGGCCTACAGCAACCGCAAGAGCGATCTGCAAGGTGCGTAAAAGAGGGTTTTTCCCTTTGAGGGATTTTTTTTGAGGTGCATCAGACATGGAAGGCATACTAGCAGCGAAGCTGTAAAGGCCAAGGGCGTATCAGCTTAAAACCTATAAAACAGCTCGCCATTTTGAATGTCATTTTTTTGCACTGAGGATATGCATTAAAGCTTAATATAATCAAATAGTTAAAGCAGAAACCTTATGAGTAATTACTTGCATATCTGTCTGTTATAATGCCGCCACTTTCAATGGGATCTATTTTTAAAAAAAGCATATGTCACAGCGCGATTACTATGAAGTTCTAGGCGTCCCAAGAGATGCCGATGGTGCAACACTCAAAGCTGCCTTTCGCGCCCAAGCGATGGAGCATCATCCTGATCGTAATGGTGGAAGCGAAGAATCTGCTGGGCGCTTTAAAGAAATCAACGAAGCCTACTCAGTCCTAAGCGACCCACAAAAACGTGCCGCCTACGACAGATTTGGATTTTCTGGTGCCCAAGGGGCACAAGCCTCAACAGCCCAAAGAGGACAAACCTACCAAGGTAGATACCCTAATAGGGCCGACCCTTGGGACGACATTTTCAACAGTTTGTTTGGTGCAAGAGGTTTTGGTGCAGCAGCTCGTCATACAACACAACCGCCGCCACCGCCTCGCGAGAAAACACCTCAGGAAAAAGTTCAAGCTCTTGTAGATGAATTGTCCAGGAGTAGATTTGAAGCAAAGAGGGCAGAAATAGCTCCTCAACTTGAAAATCTAATTCGCGGAAATGAAGACTTAGCCCTCTTGGCCACAGGCAATTTTCTTGCCACTAGAGGTATTGCTCCCTTGGTGCGCGCCCTTGGTAGTGAGCCAGCAATCCAAAAACTCTTTATGACTTATCTTGATACTGTCTCAGAACAACAAGGCGCTTGGTTTTTAGGAAACTTGGTAGATAGCAATGATCAAACAGCTTTAATTGCGGCTTTAAAGAAAAAGCCTGCTTATCTTGATGTCAATATTGGTAATGACGGCGGAAAGCCTTTGACGCTTGCCGAGAGCATTCTGAAACGCACAAAAGCAACCGGCGTAAATCCTACTTTTTCTCTTTTAATCGAGATAGCTCCGCAGCATATCAGCACAACCTGGTTAAATGAGATTTTATCTTCAGTACAATTCTCGCATAGACATACATTTGATGCTTACAAAGTTGTCGATGCAGCTATAGGAGCACTAAGTGATGAGGATGCTCTAACATTAGGAAGACCTATTGTTGAAGCCAGAAAGCTCACAAACAACGAAGTGTGTGAAAGTCTTTTTAGTAAAGCGCTTGAGGCTAATCCTGATCTTGTAAGCCTTGCAGAATTAAAAGAATTTATCAGCTTTATCGGTGATCAGCATAATCGCACAGCGGGTGGACGTCCCTATTATGAGCGCTCTAGTGATCGCTGGAGCTATATGGTGGCAGCTGTACTAAAAGTGAAACCAGAGCTAAGTGTTGCTTGTGTAAATGAAGGTACGCTTGGTGCCAAATTAGGAATGCGCAAGACAGTTGAGGATCTTATTAGAAGTAAAGTGTCTAAATATAAGGGTGAGCGCGCTGTTGATGCACTTCATGCCCAGCTTCTTGAAAGCCTGGCAAC
>JBASWO010000131.1:0-12430 GCA_049276515.1 Alphaproteobacteria bacterium | reverse complement strand
ACGCGTGTGATAGACGCAGCGGGCGATGATATTGAAGATTTTGTAAGAGATGCCAAAGCTCCACCCCTACGTACAAACGATATTTGGACAAGAATTCAAGAAAAAGACCTCGCTTTACCTGCATCCCTATTTAGAGATGCGCTTATTGAGGTGTGTGGACTCTATAAGCTCGATGATAGAGAAAATTTTTTCTACCCAGAAGTGCAAGTATTAAGAATGCAATTTGGCGAAGCCTTTACGACAATGCGTTTTGCCACATAAATTGATATTTTGGAGATAGTAATGACATCAACCGTTGCAAAAAAACGCCGTCATATCCGTCAAGGTATAGAAGACAGCGGTAGTCTTGGATATGTAGTCGCGAAAATTATTGGTGGAAGTAGTGCGCGTGTAGGTATAGCCGCGCAAAATTTAGGAGTCCCTTATAATACCTTTAGTGAATTTCTACATAGTAGTAGAGCCATCTCAAGGGATTATATAGAAACTAATAAATGGGCCTCTAAACTAGCTGAATTTTATCCAGAAGGATGGAGAAAGCACGGCATAGTTTTTCAACAACGTTTAGAACTCATCGAACGGAATGCGGTTCAAGAACCACAAGATAAGGAAAGTTTTGGTCATGTTCTGTTTCTTATTTTAGGTGGAAGAAATGCCAACTTAGCCAAAGCTCAAAAGTATCTAGGAATTTCTCGGTCCACTTTAAGTAAAATTATCCATAATCATAGAAATGGAAGGGACTCACTTTTTATTTCGCAACAATTGATCGTGCATAAAAATTGGCGAGAAGCTTTCGCAGAACATTATCCAGAAACCTGGAAACTACATGCTGCTACGTTCGAAGAGAGAGTTAAGGCATTACCAGTGGGAAATGCAAAACCACGGAGACCTTCCGTAACAAAACGTATGCTCAATGCATGGCGCATAACCGCAGGTGAAGTGGTTCAAGAAATCCTGACTGAAAAGGGCGGGTCGATTAAAAACCTCAGCGGAGATCCAAGGGTCGTAGCCCTCGTGCTTCAAGGTAATCCGAGTTTAGATATCAGTGCTTACCGTGATGTTCTCAACGAAGTATGTGGTTGGAGTTCAGCTGATAAGGAGCCAACAAGCCCCTATGCACGGGCCCAACAGCTTTTACTTCAGTACGCAAAAAGCTAGTGTGCCGCCGCCCAGTTGGGCGCGTGCCCAGCTTCGGCAATAATGGGAACTTGCAATTTCACGGCTGGTGTCGGTGCGTCTTGCATAACTTTTTTGACCAGCTCGATGGTTTTTTCTAATTCATTTTTTGGTACTTCAAAGACAAGTTCGTCATGAACTTGAAGCAATAAGCGCGCACCAAGCTTTGCTTCAGTTAGTGCAGGGTTCATGCGGATCATGGCGCGTTTCATGATATCAGCGGCAGCTCCCTGCAATGGCGCATTGATGGCCGCACGTTCAGCGCCCGAACGGCGCATTGGCATTTTATCCTTGATACCATTGATATAAATGCGACGGCCAAACAAGGTTTCGACATAGCCCTTATCGCGCGCAAATTCTTTGGTTTCATTCATCCAGTCGCGCAATTCATGGAAACGATCTAGGTATTGACGAATAAAATCGTTGGCTTCGCTGTTGGAAATATTCAGCTGCTTAGCTAAGCCAAAGCCGCTAATGCCATAGATGATACCAAAGTTGATCGCTTTCGCAGCACGGCGGCGCTCAGCTGGAAGTTCTTTTAAAGGAATACCAAAAACTTGGCTGGCAGTGAGGGCATGAATATCTACACCATCATGAAAAGCTTGAATCAATGCTTTGATGCCTGCTACTTCGGCCGCTAAGCGTAGTTCAATTTGTGAATAATCGACTGATAGTAATTCATAACCATCTTCAGCAATGAAGGCTTTACGGATAGCTCTGCCTTCTTCAGTTCGTATGGGAATATTTTGCAAATTGGGGTCTGTTGATGCCAGACGACCTGTTGCTGCACCTACAAGAGAGAAAGATGTATGAACGCGGCCCGTCTTAGGATCGATCTGTTCCGGTAAGGCGTCTGTGTAAGTTGATTTCAACTTAGCCATGCCGCGCCATTCGAGAACTTTAACGGCAATCTCATGACCTTCTTCAGCAAGATCACTTAAAACGTCTGATGCTGTGGAATAAGCGCCGTTCTTACCCTTGCTGCCACCAGCCAGGCCCATTTCAGTAAATAAAACTTCGCCTAATTGTTTGGGTGAACCAACATTAAAGGGATGGCCTACAATTTGTTGGATTTCTTCTTCTAGTTTTATAAGGCGTTTAGCAAAACCCGCACTTTGTTCACGCAAAACAGCTGGATCAATACGAATGCCGGTGCATTCCATTTGCGCTACGACTGGCACTAAAGGCCGTTCGATACGTTCATAAACACGCGTGACATGCTGCTGGGCAATCTGCGGTTTGAGGAGATGCCATAAGCGGAGTGTGAAATCAGCATCTTCTGCAGCGTAATCTGTGGCTTTATCTAAGGGTACGCGCTCAAAGGTAATTTTACTCTTACCTGTGCCCGTCACTTCATTATAGGAAATCATTTTGTGCTGAAAATGGAGTTCAGCTAAATCATCGAGCCCATGACCATGTTGACCTGCGCTGAGGCAAAAGGACAAAAGCATGGTGTCATCATAACTTTCGATCTCAAGGTCATGCTGTTGCAAAACCTGCATGTCATATTTGAGATTATGTCCAATCTTGAGGATTGTTGTATCAGCGAGCAGATCACGCAAAGCATCTGCAGCTTCTTTGGGCTTTAATTGCTTGGGAGCTTTTGCAGCTTCAAATGAAAAGCCACCATCGCTAGGCGCACTATCGGGATCAATGTGATTAAGCGGGATATAGCAAGCTTTGCCAGGCTCTATGGCTAAAGAAATACCCACCAACAGGGCCGTGCAGGCATTAAGTGAGTTGGTTTCAGTGTCAATCGCAAAGTGACCTTTCTCACGCGCGGCATTCACCCACCATTGCAGACGCTTTATGTCTTGCACCAATTCATAGTCCTGCTTAATGCCGGTCAGTTTTGTAGTGCTTGGTGGCGTGCTTTCAGGTGGTGCTTCTTTTTGTGCAGCTTCAACTTTGGCGGTGAGACCAGCCGTTGATGTTACAGGCGCATTCATACGCGCCAGGATTGAGCGGAAGCCTTGTTCTTGTAGAAAAGCCACCAGTTCTGCGTGATGATCTGGCTTTTTCTTTAAAGCTTCTAGAGGCTCTGGCAGCGGTGCATTTTCATCAAGCAAAACGAGCTTTTTTGAAATTCGCGCTTTTTCAGCATGTTCGATCAAAGCTTCGCGGCGTTTTGGCTGCTTAATCTCACTTGCATGCTTGAGGAGGGTTTCTAAATCACCATACTGATTGATCAGCTCAGCCGCTGTTTTAACGCCAATGCCCGGAACGCCAGGTACATTATCTGTGCTATCACCGGCTAAAGCTTGCACATCAACAACTTTGTCAGGCGTGACGCCAAATTTTTTGAAGACATCTTCGGCGACGATAGGAATGGCTTTCATGGGATCAAACATTTCGACCCCTGGACGAATAAGCTGCATTAAATCTTTGTCGCTTGAGACAATACGCACATTAATTTTCTTAGCGATTGCCGTTTTAGCGTAAGCCGCGATCAAATCATCGGCTTCATAATTTTCAAGTTCAACACAAGGAATGCCGTAAGCGCGCGTTGCATCACGGATCAAGCCAAACTGAGGAATGAGTTCAGGCGGCGGCGGTGGCCGATGTGATTTGTATTCAGCATATATGTTGCTGCGAAATGTTTTTCGACCCGCATCAAAAATAACTGCGATATTTTCAGCCTTTAAATCACTCAGTAATTTCTGCAGCATATTGCAAAAACCATAAACCGCATTGACGTGCGTACCGTCAGCGCGGGTCATGTCTGGAATGGCATGGAAGGCACGGAAAATAAATCCGGAACCATCAACCAGATAAAGTGTGTCAGGTTTTGTGCTAGCGGCGTTCACTTAATGCGCTGCCGCTTTGGCGCCAGCAGCGAGAACAAAGTGACGATCACAGTAGGGGCAGTCGACAAAGCCTTGCGCATTGATCGTCAAAAACACACGTGGATGACCAAGCGCAGCGCTGGCTTGCTTGCCACTACCATCGCAGTAGAATTTTTCAGTATCGACAGTGATTGTTTCAGGGTGCTGAACGGGCATGTGGATTCCAAGTTTAAAGGCTCGCGGCAGATTCCCAAGACCACGATGAAATGTCAATAAAACACTGCATTTCTCTTATCTTGCCACTCTCCCTGAATCACTTCATTCTGGGCCTATGGTTTCCGGAAAACAGCCCCATATTCTCAGTGCTTCGAGCAATCTTATAGGCATTTGCTTTGTGCTTATCGCTGGTATGAAAGTGACCAATGTGTCGGATCGCAGTATTGCTGACGATATTTGCCTTTTTGCCGCTTTTGCCTTTTTAGGGGGCTGCATTTTATCCTATCTCTCTATGCGCAATGATAGAAAGTCCCAACGCTATGAATTGATCGCTGATTATCTGTTTTTGGGCGGATTATTGGCTTTATTTGTTGCGGTCCTTGTATTTGCCAAGGGTGTTATCTAAATCTAAGTCATGACACCTGCACCCAATCCCATACTTCCTGAATTCGCCGTTGAAATCAAAAGCCTGAAAAAGATTTATCAGGGCTCAAAGCGCATGCCGCCTAAAGAGGCGCTTAAGGGGGTAGACCTCGCTATTCCACGCGGCAGTATTTTTGGTCTTTTAGGCCCAAACGGTGCTGGTAAATCCACACTCATTAATATTCTTGCTGGTCTTGTTCTCAAAACTTCCGGTGAAGCACGTATTTGGGGTTATGAGGTTAAAGAGCAGCCACGTGCTTCAAAATCGGCCATTGGTGTTGTGCCACAAGAACTCAATCTAGATGCTTTTTTTACACCACGCGAACTTTTGGAATTACAAGCAGGGCTCTATGGCGTTCCTAAAAAGGAACGTATTACAGATCAATTGCTAGAAGCTGTAGGTCTCAGCGATAAGGCGAATGCCTATGCCCGGACTTTATCAGGCGGTATGCGTCGGCGCCTCATGGTTGCAAAAGCCATGGTGCATACGCCACCTGTCTTGGTTTTGGATGAACCGACGGCTGGTGTTGATGTTGAATTACGCCGCGCGCTTTGGAGTTATGTGCGCGAGCTCAATAAGGCCGGTACCACTGTTTTGCTGACAACACATTATTTAGAAGAAGCAGAAGAGTTGTGTGATCGCATCGCCATCATTAATCACGGCTCAATCGTTGCTAACGACACGACGCATAATTTGTTACGTCAACTGGATAATAAGCGTATGACCATTACTGTTGATCGCGATCTTACGGAAGTGCCCGCCAATATGCGTGAGCAGGGATGGGAACTGACAGGCACGCGCCAACTCTGTATCAGTTATAAACCCACAAAAACTACGATTGGCCAATTGTTGACGGCAGTGCAGGTCAATGGCCTGGGCATTACCGATCTCTCAACCGTTGAGACGGATTTAGAAGATATCTTCTTACAATTAACCCGTCATTCACCCACAGCTGCTTAATATGCGGTGTCTTGGCTTTTGGGGGTGCCTATCTTATGGTGTCCCAATATAGCTGGACCCGTAGCTCAACTGGATAGAGCGTCGCCCTCCGAAGGCGAAGGTTGGAAGTTCGAATCTTCTCGGGTCCGCCATTTAGGGCGTCGGTGCTTTCTCCACTTTTCTTCTATTCTTGCTAACCGGGATATGTGGCTCAGTGGCCGCAGGTATCTCACGCACGACATCTTGAGGAGTTTTATCAATGCGCACATCTTGGTAGCGCGCATTTTGTAAAACGCCATTTCTGTTCCAAGAAAGATACGAAATTTGTACGACAAGCTCCGGCGCAATCCATTGCACACCTGCCTGATCTTTTTTTGAACCACTAAAATTATGTTCGACACGTTCTTTTTGTTGGAAAAGCGGTAAAAGATCGCGGCGTTCCCGATCTGTGAAACCATGCCGAACGCGCCCAGCTAATTTGAGGGCACCTTTATCATAGTATCCTAGCCATAGACACGTCAGTTGCGTGGATCCGCTATAACCCACAATAATAAATTCTTGTGAGCGGCGGAACTTAATCTTAAGCCAGTCACGATGTGCATTTGATTTATAAGTACCCGACGCTCGTTTTGAGACTATGCCCTCTATCTCTTTACCCTGTAAATAATCCTGAACAACTTTTCCATCAGCTTCTGTATGTTCACAAAAACGAATATGAGGTGGCGCATTGGTCAAAAGTTTTCTGAGCCTTTCTTTGCGTTGACGTAAGGGTAGCGAACGCAGATCTTCGCCATCTAAAAAAAGAAGATCAAAGATGTAATAGTGAATATCTCTTTCTCTTCCTGCACTGCGAGCGAGATTAAAGTCTTCAAGAGAAGAGGTTCCATCATCACGAGGTGCAACAATCTCACCATCAAAAAAAGCGTTTTGAAGAGGAAGACGTGTCAATTCTTCAGCAACCAAACAGAATTGAGCGGTATAATCCAGCTGATTGCTAGTCAATAATCTAACTTGGCCACGATCAAGCCGCGCCATGAGGCGCCAACCATCATGTTTGAATTCATGAAACCAGCCGTCACCTCGAGGAGGTGCATCAGCAGCCATAGGTTTTTGCGGCCGTATGGATTGGGGTGGTTCTAGAAGAGCTTTGCGTCCGGGTTTAGGCATGTGGGTTATATAAAAAAAAGTGCATAAAAGAGCCCTTCGTTTTATTATGCTCTTTATTTAAAGGAGGGGGGCTGATATCTAGGAAACCTAATAAATCTGGTGTTTTTTTTAATGATCATAACTCCTGTCATTCTTTCCGGCGGATCAGGTACGCGGCTCTGGCCAGTTTCTCGCCAGCGTTTGCCAAAGCAATTTGTACAGCTTTTAGATCATGACAGTACGTGTCTCTTTGCGCTGACTTTGAGATCAGCTCTTGGTAAGCCAGGTTTTAGTAATCCGGTTATTGTCGGTAATGCCGATCATAAATTTCTAATCTTAGAAATCTTGGAACAGCTTTCTCTTAAAAACACATCTATTCTCTTAGAGCCCATGGGTCGCAACACAGCTGCTGCTGCAATTGTCGCTGCTCTCGCTGATGCTGATAAGGTAGATGTTTTACATTTAGTGCGCCCATCAGATCATATCATCGCTAACGAAAAAGCTTTCTATGACGCTGTGCAAAAGGCAGCACCCGTTGCCTTGCAGGGACATTTTGTTTTGTTTGGTATTAAGCCTGTTTATGCGGAAACTGGTTTTGGTTACATCTCACCCGTCGCACAAAGTAACAATGTAGAGAACATTTCAGCTTTTCATGAAAAGCCTGATGAAAAAATGGCTCTTGATTTAATGGCCAAGGGCGCTTTGTGGAATAGCGGCATCTTCCTTTATCCGCCTAAGCTTTTGATCCAAGAAGCTGAGAAATTGGCGCCCGATTTATTGAAGCAATGCCGTGAAGCTGTTGCCAAGGCTGAGCAAGATTTAGGCTGCACTATGCTGGATAAAGCAGCTTATCAGCCGATGGCCAATGAGCCATTTGATCGCGTCATTATGGAACAAACGAAGCTTGGTAAAGTCGTTGCCTGCGATATGGGATGGAATGACGTTGGTTCCTGGCAAGCTCTCTGGCAGTTGGATGAAAAAGATGCCAATGCCAATGTCTGTACGGGAACTGTTGTAACGCGCGATGTCAAAAACTCTTACATTCGTTCCGATGGCCCAGCAGTTGCAGCGCTTGATCTTGATAATATTATGGTGATCGCAACAAAAGATGCTGTGCTCGTCGCACCCATGTCTCAATCCCAAAATATTAAAGACCTCGTTGCTGATCTGCGCACAACCGATGAAAACTTAACAGCAGAACACCCGCGCGTTCTACGTCCATGGGGATCTTATGAAGGCATTGCGCATGGACAGAATTTCCAAGTGAAGCAAATCATCGTTAAACCTGGTCGCTCCTTATCCTTACAAATGCATAACCGCCGTGCCGAGCATTGGGTCGTGGTTGAGGGGGTAGCTAAAGTAGAAGTTGGGGATATGGAGAAAATGGTTCACCCCAATCAAGCGGCTTATATTCCGCTTGGCACAAAGCATCGTCTCAGCAATCCCGGCACAAAAGATTTGCACTTGATTGAAGTACAATGCGGCGATTATTTGGGTGAAGATGATATCGTACGTTATGCCGATAATTATGGCCGTAAGTCTTAAACCAGGCCTTTAGCGGATAACTCATCCTTGAGATAAGCGTAGTAAATGGGTGCGGCAACAACGCCAGGAAGGCCAAAGGCGGCTTCCATCACCAACATAGCAACGAGAATTTCCCAAGCTCGTGCGCGAATTTCGCCACCCACAATACGGGCATTGATGAAATATTCTAACTTGTGAACCAGAACAAGAAAGAGCAAAGCACTGCCAGCTGCAGCCGGAGAGACACTCAAAGCAACCAATGTAATCACGGTGTTTGAGATGAGATTGCCGATGATAGGCAAAAGGCCAGCAATAAAAGTGACAACGATGAGTGTCTTCGTGAGAGGCAAAGGCATGCCTATCATCGGCATGATGAGTGCAAGGAAAATGCCTGTAAGTGTCGTATTTAATGCCGAGATACGAATTTGTGAAAACACGATACGGTGAAAAGCGCGATCAAGAAACTCGGTGCGGTTAGTGAGGGCATCGGTAAGAGGGCGACGGCGCGGGCGCATACGCGTATGCAGAGCTACAAGACCGCCAATAATCATGCCGACAATAAGTTGGGTTAGAAGAATGCCAACATCACGGCCAACGATACTAAGTTGTTTGGCATTTTCACGCAGCCATTGAGCTACCGCTGATTGCCATTCATCCATATTAAAGGGCAGATATTCGCTGGCCCCAACAGGTAAATGGCTACGTGCTGTTGCAACAATATCGGCCATCTTGCTCATCAAGACGCTGAGGCTTTCAGGACCTTTCGTCATTTGACCAAACAGAGCAATGACGCCACTTGTGATAGCGGAAACAACGACAACAGCGATCACTAAAAGCAAAACAATCTTGCCGATGTTTTTGAGAACACCCACCATCTCAAGTCCGCGCGCACCGTATTCAACTAGTCGGTAAACCAGAAGGCCTGCAAGGAGGGCAGGTAGGAGGCCGAGGTGCAGAACCATTAGCAGCGCAAAAGCGGCTAAAACATAGGATGCAATTTCAACTTTATCGTTTGCAGCAGAAGCCATGATTGTTCCAAGACAGAGGGGCTTCCTGTTTAGCTGGAAATCATCAGCTTGTCATGGCGGGAAAAACCGCTGTTTTATGGCCATATAATAGCTGCTTATGGACCCGCGACTATGCTCGACAACTTTCTATGGGCTGGTTATAAGAGCCGCCAAGCGCGGAGAGGTGGCAGAGTGGTCGAATGCGGCGGTCTCGAAATTTTAAAACCAGTGTTTGCAGTAGTTCGCCAAAGTCTCAATATCTTGATTTAAAAGATTTTTTCTAAAACGACGTTCTCCACTGTTCGCCTATTTTCGCCCTCGTTTTTACTTTTCGGGGCCATTTCGGGGGCCAAAAACTCTTTGGCTTTGTAAAAGTGATTTGAATATGGGATACCGAATTTTATCAAAATCGAGGTCACAAATTTGATCTTCGTCGCTATCTATTTACCCTATTCTTTTTTATCTAGGCTTTTATAACTATTCTATCGAATGTCAGTGCTGTTGGATTACGAAAGGTATCGCGCATGCAAGTGAGAACTTTTAAGATTCTGCTTCTTGCCTTCTTTGTAATTACAATTTCAGGATGTGGAAATCCATATAAGTGGCCGAAGCTAAACAATGCTGATGCTAATCCTTATTTTTTTCATTCTATAGGCGTTAAGGATGTCACTGGTGGAGAAAGAGATCTCTTTGGTTTGGTGGGTAAGGGCTGGGATACTGATTATAAACAAAGAATCGAAGCTGCCTTATCTGCAAGAGGATATTTGACGGATAACGAAAATCCAAAATATAGCTTGATGGTAAAACAAACCAATGAAGCGCATGGTGCTGCCTGGGATGAGCGAACAGAAAAGTTAGATGTAACATATACCCTTTTTCTGACATCGAATAATTCGAAAGTTTTTGAAAAGACCGTTCATACCGAAGAAAAAAAACCTGCTCTTGAGAGTGCTAATATTTTGGGAGACTTCTTAACAGGTGCAAGCAGCACAAAGCATCGCGCACAAATGATGCACTCTAATGTTAGTAGCAGTAATATTTTGGAATTTCTCAAAGCATTAGACGCTTATAAACTTAGATATTAGTCATTTCGCATATATTGGACTGATGGGCAGTGTTAGCTTTAGGTGCAAAGTCATACGAAACCTGGACATCTCAGGTGGATTACACCGTACGCTCATTTAGAAACGAAACCCCTGCTTCAACACGGTAAAGGTTGGGTTGACGAACATTAGATGTGGCAAAAGCTTGAATTTTAGCTTCCGGTTTAACAATTGCATCACAAACAAACTTTGGTAGATAAGGCAGCTGAAAGAATTGCCGAAGCTGCTCCGGCGTTTTGCCCTGGACCTGCTTAACATCAAACAACCAAACGCCTTCCATGCCGGCCTTATCTTTATCGTAAAGCCGTAAGAAAAGTGCCTGTTGGTTGGAAACATATTCCAAGATAAAGCGAGGCCCTTGGCTCACGAGAGGTTTTGCGGGCGGCAATGGACGCTCATTGTGAAATAAAGTCCCTGGATAACCATCAATTTGATAAATGTAAGGATTATTCGAGTTTTGTGCCGCGACACCTTTTATTTTTGAGCCAATAGGCACAACCACATCACACACATATGGTTTTTCATAGCCCAAATAGGCGTATATATCGGCAAGTTCCTGATCAGATTTAAAATTTTGCGGATAAACCCAGCGTTCAACCATAGGCTGTTTGTCTTTATCGTAGATGCGGATAAATTTTTCTTCATTCTCCGCAATGTAATCGAGAACAATATTGGTGCCAGCTGGAAGGGAACTGTTCATGGCTCAAGGTTTAAAAGGCTAGGTTTTGAAATAGGTTTGTTGGGTTCAAGCGAGCGTTCATTATTAAAACTTAAGCCCCCTTCGATTTGTATAATAAATTGCTCACTATCTGTATAGCCATGTTGATCATACCCTTCAGGTGTCGATGAAAGGAGATTAAGAAGAACGCGCTGATGCGGTTCAGCCGTGGCATCGCAAATAAACTGGGGGGTAAAAGGCAATGCAAACAACTCTTGCAGTTGCTCAGGACTTTTGCCCACTACCTGCTCTGGGACAATCAACCAAGAACCCGCCATACGAAAAGTATTTTTATCGTAAAGACGAACATAGTGAGTTTCTACTTCAGTAAAATACTCTCTTAATAATCGCATTGGTCGCGTAAAGGGAGAATGGGGGGCGCTTTTTGGAAATTCGCGATCATTAGTGAACTCAGCAAGTTTCGGATCGATCTCGTATTTAAAAACGTCATTTGACGAAGGCCATGCCCAACCTTTTATCCTGACGCCTGCTGGAACAATAGCATCACACATATTTAGACGATAATTTCCTAAATACGCATAGTCATCGGCAATTTGTTTATCTGTTTTGTTTGTCTGGGGATAAAGCCAAGAACCCGCTTTTATTTCTTTCTCGCGATTGTAGATGCGCAGGAACTGTTCTGTCCTTTCAGTAGTGTATTCCAATACAACATGTAGCAAATCAGATTGAGCTTCAGTCATGTTATGGTTCTTTCGGTGCAAAAGTCGCATCACTTCTATAGACTAAGTATTGAATGCTGCCTTTGCTACTACGGGCAACGATAGAACGGGTAACGACAGCATCTGGATTTTTTAATGTTACTGTTGCGATTGCTTTATTTATTGACCGAGAAGCTATTTGATAATCGCGCATATTATTTTCAAGTTGATCAATCGACAAACTTCCAACCGGTGCTACAAAAACTTGAGGATGAGTTTTATCGCCATCTATGAAAGTAGGTGAATACAACCTTTCATATGTGGGCTTTTCTACATTGGGGATATAATCTACAACCAATCTGCTTTCCTGATGCGGAGCTTCCCAATATCTATTGGCATCTTCGCTGATATGCTCAGCACGATGTTGAAGATTTAATTCCTGTGCACGGCCTATGTCATGAATGATTATAGTTCCATTTCCAGCTTGGTAACTCTGAGCCTCGAGATTGGGTAAAATTTCTTGATTGCGCCATAAATTGGTAACTCTGCTAGCCATTTCAAAGACATCACATAAATAATTATTTTTTTGCGGATCGCTTCCTTCGCGCTCTGGCTCAATTACTATGGGTGGCGGCGGCGCATAAGATTCGACAGGATTTTGTGCTTTGTTGCCCGTTAGCTCATTGTCTAACGCCGCGAACGTTTCATAGCGTGATGGAGGAGGCGGTTCTGGAG
>JBASWO010000130.1:0-5857 GCA_049276515.1 Alphaproteobacteria bacterium | reverse complement strand
ACATCAGTCAATGACGCTCTTGAAATATGGGTCGGCTATAATGCGGATGGCCAATTGCAAGTTGCAGCGACAGCTGACAATTTTACTGCACAAGGCGCCTATGTCGCCGTCATGCCAATCATGGCTGAACAAGGACTGCATGCTGTTAATGTAGCGCCTGGCGATGTTTACAATGCTGCGAATACAGTTTTAGGCAGCAGCGATGCTCATTTTATGATGGTCGCACGCCCCGTTGCTGAAGCAGAAACAATTGAGCGCGAAGAACAGCGCCTCATCAATCAACAAAATGCCCTTACCCAAGATCAAGCCCAGCAATATCAACAAGCCATTTTACGTGCTCAAGTTAATGCGCGTAATTCTCTTGCCGCTGCCTCCATGCAAAGTATGGAAGTTCAATCCGCCCTTACAGGCATGATCAATTCCATGACTGTTCTCGCCGCTAAGATGGGCGCTTACTCAACACCCTCTCTCGATAAATCACGCGAACTACGCAGCGATCTTTCGAACATCATCAAAGCGATGGAAGGTCAAAATATCAAAGATCCTGTAGCGGCAGGTCAGTTGCGCGCGGGCCTCCAAGATCTTCTGAAGACACGTGATAAAGTTGAAGGTGTTCGTCCCGTAGCTGACGTCAAACTTGCACCCGCTGCAGCAAAAGCAACTCACCCATCTCCAACAGCACAAGCCCCGGCTCAGACAGCTAAAGCTGTAAGCGCAGCGACTGTTGGGAATGTGACAACAATTACATCCGATATTCGTGCTGCTTTTAGCCAAGCTACTGCCCAAGTTGTCACACCTGTTGTTATTCAAGGCGGCACGTTGGCGGCCACTGTTGCCCGCATGACGACACAATCAGCCAACAATAATGTCAATGCCGAACGGCCCACAACTGAGGGCAAGGTCATCAATCTTGCTACACCAAAAGACACAGTCAAAGTTGAAGCACCTACTCTCAAAGACGCAACATCAAAAACAGAAAATCGTGTTGCACCAATTGCAAAAGATTCAGCAACGCCTGTGGGTGATGCTAAAGCAGCAACAGTTACAACCGTTGCTCCCGTTGCTAAAGGCGATATCCAACTCACAGCAAAAGATGGCACTGTGCAGACAGTCAAAGCTGAAGCACCGCGCGTTGTTGCTGGCGCCGATAAAACCCCCGTTGCACCTATTTCAATCAAAGATGGTGCTCGCCTCGAAGCACGCACGCCTCAAACAGTTGGCGAAAAAGGTGCGCCACTCTCCACAACAGTGAGAAGTGAAAGCGCACCACAAGCTCAAACTTTAACAGCAACAACAGCGGCACCTATTGTTATCGCTAGCATTGAAGGAGCAAAAGTTGCTCCCGTTGCTTTGCAAAACATCGCACCTGCAGCGCGAGCTGATGCGCCCATACTGCCCGGTGTTGCCGTCGCTACAGCATCCGTAGCTGCAGTTGCGCTCGATACAGTACAAAAAGTTGCACCAACTGCAACTCAAGCGGTTTTGACTTCATCAGCAACTATCGTGACAGCTCAGCCGCAAGCTCCTGCTGTGACCCATGTCGCACAACCCGCAACAGCTATAATTGCGCCAGCTCAGCAGCACATATCTGTGTCTCCACCAGTTACAAATGCGGTTATGCAAACAGCGAGCCCTGTTTTAGCTCAAACGATTGCTGCAGTAGCAACCGTTGAAGCTGTTAAGCCACCGATTGCTGCAGTGACTGCATCAGCTCCTATTGCCAGTGCTTTTGTTGCTCCGCCAGTTATCACACCACCGCCCGCACAGTTGGCACAAAATCCAACAACGCCCGTGATGACAGCACAGGCTGCAGCTCCTCTTGCTGTGACACCCTTAGCTGCACCAGAAGCAGCAGGCCTTACTCAGCTAGCTACGAATACGACGTCACATTTAGTCGCCGCACCTGAAATGCCGAAGAGTGACCCTGTTGTTTCTTTGACCCAACTTCAGCCGGCAGATCCTAAAGCTGAGCCAACCGTACAACCTGCACAGCCCACTCTTTTCGTACCATCCAATCCTGTAACACCAAACAACCCAATTGGTGGCGGCGACAATCCAAAACAGCCAACAGTTGTTACGCAATTCAAATCTGCTTGCGAGGAATGCAATGGCACGAAGGGCTGCTGCTCTGGCTTAAAAGGTCTTGAAGTGAATTTAGATGAAGCCGCCGCATTCCGTGCAGAGCGTGCTGCCGCTCGCGCTGCTGTCGCAACTGCAAAACCATCATTAGCTGCTTAAATTTCAGATTAGTTATTTTTTAGAGGACTTGATTATGAGTATAGAATTTATCAATACCCCCAATCCCGCTGCTTTAAAATTTTTACCTGGCCAGCCCCTTTTGAGTGAGGGCACAGAATCTCTTCATATTACGCCTGATACGGCAACCTCAACTTCACCTCTGGCTACCCGCATTTTTGCTCTCGGCGAACACATCCACTATGTATTGTTGGGACCTAATTTTATTACTGTAGGCGCTGACGAAAGAAGCCAATGGACTGATCTAGCACCAATCGTAAGCAATGTTATTGAGACCCATTTAAAATCTGGCGGGTCCGTCCTTAATACACAACTTCAGATGAAAGCAGCAGCTCGAGAAGTATCTGAAAATACTGATCCTTATGCTTGGGTTGTGGATGATGTTAAACATCTTCTCGATACAAAAGTTCGCCCCGGTGTTGAAACAGATGGCGGCAAAATTACCTTCTCAGATTACTCATCTGCAACCGACCGTATCGTTTATCTTTCACTTCAAGGTGCGTGCGATTCTTGCCCCTCTGCAGTTGAAACATTGAGAGATAGAATTGAAAAAATGCTGATTCCATTCATCGGCAATGATGATGCAGGCCAACCCCTCATTAAAGGTGTTCGTCAGATTGGTGACGCTCCAGCCCCTCAAAGCGACGCTGAACGTATGACAACGGCTGGCGAACGTTTAGTTGAGAGATTTGGCCCGCAAGAACGAATTGTAGGTTCTCGTCCAGCTACTTTATTTTCTCGTTTGGGATTAGGTCGTCCTAAGACTTAATTTATCGTCTTTCACTGCCGTCTTTAAAATCAAGACTGTAATCTTTGGCACGTGAGCCTATATCAATTTCATTGAAGCCTTTGGTGATAAAGCCTTTAGATTCGCAATCACCATCGCCCTCAAATTTGAAAGCTTTAGCATCAACACAAAATTGATATTTGCCACCCCAGATAAAATTACTCTTATTTTTTCCAGGCTGACCAAGTGACTTCGCATAATAGAAGTAAAACGTTGCGTGAGAGCCTGACCAATAACACGCGAACATTGATCTGGCTCAATCCGCCACCACCCTTCTGAAACCCAATCAATCGCAGCCCGGTAACCCACAGCCGCCTCAATCGGGTTTTGCGTACGATTGCAAAACACCATAGAGGCTTCAGCATGCGCAGGTAGAAACAACAGAAATCCTGCTAAAAGCGCGATTCCTGAGGGGGGTTTATAAAAAAAGTTCTTTAAAAAGCGCATATTTGGCGGGGCCGGGCAAAAGGGTTTAACCTGTTGGCAAGGAAACTGAGGTACCACATTTACCCATCCTTACCAAAAGTTTTCCTGGCCTTTTGTCCCCCTCGATAGTGTTTCAGTGATTGGAGCCTCCCTATGACCACGCAGACCGGACATGATAGTCTTAAAACCCGCCGGAGTTTGTCGGTTGGATCCAAATCGTATGATTTCTTCAGCCTGCGTGAAGCCGAGAAGGCCATAGGCAATGTTTCCTCCTTACCCTTTAGTCTCAAGGTCCTTTTAGAAAATCTGCTGCGCTTTGAAGACGGACGCTCGGTCACAGTTGATGACATCAAAGCCCTGAGCGGCTGGCTCCAAGATAGAAAGAGCGATACTGAGGTTGCCTATCGTCCTGCACGCGTTCTGATGCAAGATTTTACTGGTGTTCCCGCCGTCGTTGATTTGGCGGCAATGCGTGAAGCCACGATCAAATTAGGTGGTGATCCTAAACGCATTAATCCTCTTTGTGCTGTTGATCTCGTTATCGATCACTCTGTCATGGTGGATTATTTCGGCAAGGGCGACAGCTTTACCAAAAATGTCAAACGGGAATTTGAGCGTAATGGCGAGCGCTACTCGTTTCTACGTTGGGGCCAAAACGCTTTTAATAATTTCCGCGTTGTCCCTCCCGGCACTGGCATCTGCCACCAAGTCAATTTGGAATATCTCGCGCAAACTGTTTGGGTCGATCAAGACCAAACCGGCAAAGATGTTGCTTATCCTGATACCTGCGTTGGAACCGACAGCCACACCACAATGATCAATGGTCTCGCCGTTCTCGGTTGGGGCGTTGGTGGTATTGAAGCGGAAGCCGCAATGCTGGGTCAGCCTGTTTCTATGCTTATTCCTGAAGTTATAGGCTTTAAACTCACAGGTAGAGCCAAAGAAGGCACAACAGCGACAGACCTCGTTCTCACTGTCACGCAGATGTTGCGCAAAAAAGGTGTGGTCAACAAATTTGTCGAATTTTATGGCCCTGGCCTTGATGCTCTATCGCTCGCTGATCGTGCAACAATTGCCAATATGGCACCGGAATATGGCGCTACCTGCGGCATTTTCCCCATCGATGCTGAAACCATCAATTATTTGAAATTTACTGGCCGTGATCCAGAACGCGCCGCTCTCGTCGAAGCTTACGCCAAAGCTCAAGGCATGTGGCGTGATGCATTCTCACCTGATCCGATTTTCACTGACACTTTGGAATTAGATTTAGACAGCGTTGAGCCTTGCCTTGCAGGTCCACGTCGTCCGCAAGATCGCGTTGTGCTCAGTAAGATTGCTGCTGAGTTTGAAAAAGAATTGCCGAGCTTTAAAGTTGATGCCGCAGCACGCAACAAACAGATCATTGTTGCAGGCACAGATTACAGCATCACACACGGCGATGTGGTCATTGCCGCTATTACATCTTGTACCAATACATCGAACCCAAGCGTCCTTTTGGCGGCTGGCTTAGTGGCCAAAAAGGCACGTGCCAAAGGGCTTTCTGTCAAGCCTTGGGTCAAAACATCACTCGCACCCGGATCGCAAGTGGTGACAGATTATTTAGCAAAAGCAGGTCTTCAAACCGAGCTTGATGCACTTGGTTTTAATTTGGTTGGGTATGGTTGCACGACATGTATCGGCAATTCAGGTCCTTTACCTGAAAATATTGCAGCCGCCATTGAGCAAGGCGATTTGGTTGGCGCATCTGTATTATCAGGCAATCGTAATTTCGAAGGTCGCGTCAATCCGCACTGCAAGGCTAATTATCTAGCCTCCCCACCTCTTGTTGTTGCTTATGCGCTGGCAGGATCTTTGACGATTGATCTGACAACACAGCCCCTCGGCACAGGCAGCGATGGTAAGCCTGTTTATCTCAAAGATATTTGGCCAACCAACGAAGAAATTCAGAAAACGATACGTATGGCGCTCACGCCAGCTATGTTCCGCGAACGTTATTCTAACGTTTTTGCAGGACCTATTGAGTGGCAAAATATCAAAACCGCAACGGGACAGACCTATCAGTGGGAAGCCAATTCCACTTACGTCAAATCACCACCCTTGTTTGAAGATTTACCCAAAACCCCTCTCGCCGTTCGTGATGTACGCGGCGCACGATTGCTCGCTCTCCTTGGTGATAGCATCACCACCGATCACATCTCACCCGCCGGTGATATCAAAAAGAGCAGCCCTGCTGGGCAATATTTGATTGCCCATGGCGTTGAGCCAAGTGAATTTAATTCCTACGGCGCACGTCGTGGTAATCACGAAGTCATGATGCGCGGCACATTTGCTAATATCCGCATCAAAAATGAATTGATGGGTGGCGCTGAAGGCGGCAACACCAAACAC
>JBASWO010000129.1:0-5870 GCA_049276515.1 Alphaproteobacteria bacterium | reverse complement strand
CTCAGCCTCACTCATTCTTGCTTCTTCCTCGCCGCGACGCCTGTCGCTGCTCAAAGATATAGGCATTATCCCCGCTAAAATTATTCCTGCTGATATTAGGGAAGATCCTTTGCCGCGTGAATTGCCTCGGCAATTAGCTAAACGATTGGCTTTTGAAAAAATGAAAGCGGTAGCTGCAAAAGAACACAAATCTTTTGTGCTCGCTGCCGACACGGTTGTTGCAGTGGGGCGCCGCATTCTTCCCAAAGCTGAAACTGCAGCTGAGGTGGAAAGCTGCCTCAAACTTTTGTCGGGCCGTAAGCACCACGTCTATACCGGCGTTGCTTTATGTACGCAGGATGGCAAAATCACAGAGCGTGTTGTTGATAGCAGCGTGACGTTTCATGCTTTGTCACCACAAGACATCAAGGCCTATGTAAAAAGTGACGAGGGTATTGGTAAAGCCGGTGGTTACGCTATTCAGGGTTTAGCAGCTGCACATATCCGTTTTATTGCTGGGTCTTACTCTAATATTGTTGGCTTGCCTTTGTTTGAGGTCATGCAAATGTTGCGCGGCTGCGGATTTTTGAGGTGAGCGATGAACCAGCAAACATTAAAAAATTGTCCGGTATGTAAAAAGCCAGCAACCGAATCTTTTCGTCCCTTTTGCTCAAAACGCTGCGCTGATATTGATTTAGGCAGTTGGCTAGGTGAGCGCTACAAGGTGCCTACTAATGAAGGGCCTGATACCAGCAATCATAACGATGATGCTGATATTGAATAAGAAATAGCCTTTCAAAGGGTGGACAAGGGGCTATTCCTTGCCTATAAGCTTGCCCTTCGCTTCGGTATGCCCAGGTAGCTCAGTTGGTAGAGCAGGGGATTGAAAATCCCCGTGTCGGCGGTTCAATTCCGTCCCTGGGCACCACCGCCTCTTCTGAGGACTTCTAAGGGTGTCTTTTTAGACCAATAAAATAAGGTCTTTTTTCAATTCTTTCGTCTACCATGGTTTGTGAAAAACTGAGGTCAGCTCACATAAAGTGGGGTACGACCTGGGGTATCGTGGGAGATGAAAATGCCTCTTACAGACGTTAAGGTCAGGTCAGCTAAACCAGCCGCTAAACCTTACAAATTGTATGACAGCAATGGTCTATTTGTTTTTATTACGCCCTCAGGGAATAAGCTTTGGCGTTTAAAGTATATATACCTCAAAAAAGAGCGCCTTTGTGCAATAGGCGCATATCCAAGCATCGGGCTGAAAGAAGCCAGAGAAACACGCGATAACCTCAAAAAGCTTATTGCTCAAGGGATCGATCCCATTCAGCAGCGTAGAAATATTCAGCGTGAAAGATTTGAGGCTAGCCAACAAACTCTAGAAGCGCTTACACGACGTTGGCTAGAAATTAAGAGTATCGACGCAGAACACAGAGCGCGTTCGTTAAGACGAATGGAATTACATGCCTTTCCAAAACTCGGCTTTAGACCCATCCATGAAATTACAACTGTCGAACTGGTTTCTTGTCTAGAGGCTGTTGAACGTAAAGGTGTTCTAGAAACAGCTCATCGCGTTAAGCAAGTTTTACAGCAAGTGTTTCGTTATGCGGTGAGAAAAGGACTTATTGTCCATAACCCTGCAGGAGACTTGCGGGACATGTTGGCATTTCCAGAAAAAAATAATTTTGCATGCATCAATCCGGAAGAATTACCGAAACTTCTAAAGGATATGAATGCTTATAATGGCAGCACGCTTACACGGTTAGGTATGCGTATGCTTGCTTTAACTTTCGTCCGCACGGGTGAACTAAGAGCTGCCTGTTGGGATGAAATTGATTGGGCAAGAGCAGAATGGCGTATACCTGCATCTCGCATGAAAATGAGACGCGATCATATTGTACCTTTGGCACGCCAGACTCTTTCTATTCTTGAGGAGTTAAAAGCGAAAACAGGCCGACAAGTACACATTTTTCATGCCCCCGCCAATAAACTCAAATATCTCAGTGAAGGTGCTATTTTAGGTGCTTTGCGTCGTATGGGTTATGGCGGACATATGACGGGACACGGGTTTCGCTCTTTAGCCAGTACAATATTGAACGAACAGCGTATCTATCACCCAGACATTATTGAGAAGCAATTGGCGCACGCGGATAGAAACGAGATAAGAGCTGCCTATAACCGTGCCGACTATTTGCTAGAACGTAAAAAGATGATGCAAGATTGGGCCGATTATCTTGATCGTGCTTTAGCTGACCAAGATAATATTATCCAGGGCCGTTTTAAAAACTCTTTGATCAATGAAAATGCGTCTTTGAACGCTGCTGAATAAGTTAAAAGACGAGACAATCTGAGACATTAGTAGACGATAAATTTAATTTTAGTATTTTGTTTACCAAACAAAATTTTTGTTTTGCTGGTTTTTTAATTGAATTACCCCATGTTTAGCCCTATACTTCTTGCTACAGTCGTGAGACGAGCGACACAAACTAAAGTAGACCGCAAAAGATTTTCTAGCGGTCTTTTTTTTCAACTAAAATCCCAAACATAAAGTCAAATTTTCAAGCCATGCAGTTGTCGTCGGTGATGCTGTCATTCATCACGCCTGATGTGTGTTAAGGACGCTTGTCTTTATTCAGGGTAGATAAGGAGACATAAATAGCATGACTGATATAACTTCCACTCACATTTCTTCAAAAGCCCATATTATCCGACTGCCCGAAGTCATCTCTCGGGTTGGCCTCTGCCGTGCATCGATATATAAGCAAATGACCAAGGGATCTTTCCCGAAGCCTATAGCAATCGGCATCCGCGCACGCGGTTGGCTTGAGAGTGAGATCGATACGTGGATTGCTCTTCGCGTTCAAACGCGTGAAACCCCACAAATATAATTTTTTTGTATATTTTTTAATTTACAAGGAGGCCCTCATGCATAATGAAGGACTGCCCTTTAATGATCTTATTAAAGATCAATTCCATGCTGCTGCGTTATTGATCGGTAGAATGGCCCCATCTCAAAATGAAGTTTTTAAAAAAAGTTGCACGCAAGTTGCGACTTCGGTGGGGCCACTAGCGTTGGCCCCACCAAAATCGTGCGGGCTAAAGCCCAATCGGAAACGGGCAAGCCCGATAAAAGTTAGGTTGTCAGAGATTGAAAGAGGATTCGTCAAACAGAAAGCTGACAGAGCTGATCTTTCGGTGAACGCCTTCATCAAGGTAGTCATTTTAGATGCCAATTATAAACCACCCTTACCGCGCGAAGTGAAGCGCGAGCTCTTTCGGATTAATCGCCAATTAACTGGTATAGCCACCAACATCAATCAGATGGCTAAACAACTTAATGGTGGGACCAAAAACGCACAGGAAGCTTTGCGGTTCCTCGAGCGCATCACTGGGCCTGTTTTAGAGACCCTAAGCATTGTTCGGCAGACTTTAGGGCGTAATCCGGCAGGACCAATGCCTTGATTATCAAAAGCCATATAAGGGCTGGCTATAGAGCGGCAGCGGATTATCTGAAGGAACAAGGCAAGAATGAGCACATACGCCTTGTCGAGATCAGCGACCCGGATGCTACTGATCTCGATCAGGCATTTCATAATATGTGGCTGGTTGCCAGTACTACTAAGGCTAAAAAGCCACTTCATCATATTAGTATCAATCCCTTTAAGGATGAGCGCCTAACCGATAAACAAGTTCAACAAATCGTTGAGCGCTGTGAACAAAAATACGGATACAGTTCCGGCGATCACCAGCGGGTCATTGTTGAGCATATAAAAGATGGCAGGCAGCATTTTCACGTAATATGGAACAGGGTCAGTCTAGGAACAGGCAAAGCGATATGGCCTGGACACCACTGGTTAAAATCAAAACAGGTCTGCCGTGAGATGGAAGGCGAGCTTGGTTTAAAGCGTCCAATCAGTCGCAAAACTAAGCGTTTGAAATTAAGTGGCCCGTCGCCAAGACCTAACCCTCCTAGCCGCATATCGAGGCCAGCAAAATATTATGCTGGAATGCTCGGTGAGCAAGCAGAAATGAATACTCATAAGAAGAAAAAGGGGGGCAAAAAAGACGGCGATGGTGGTGGGGCCACAACTGGAATCTCAGTTCATAAAACTACGAAAAATGAAACAACTGCCCCTGTAAAGAATTGGGAAACAGAAATAGGAAAAGGTAATGGGCCGGAGCGACGCAGGAAAAATATGTGGGTGGCAGTTGAGAGGCGAACACAGAAACCTAAAAGCTAAATTGTTGCCTGGGTGTAGGTATTTCCTGGGGGTGCCTTCGGGGCTGCTTAGGCATACTTTTGCTAAGTCTTTAAAAGATTCTGCAAGTTCTTTACGAGGTGTATTTAATAATATATTGCTAGTTAATAAGGATATGGATGATGATTAGGAACTTGTGATGGATAAAGATTATATCATTTCTGAAATCAAGCGCACAGCTCTTGAAAACGGCGGCGTTTCCATAGGGCAGGAAAAATTTGAAAAGCTAACAGGCATTAAGAGACACACTTGGTACGGCATACATTGGCGGAGTTGGAATGAGGCCGTACAAGAGGCTGGTTTGACTGGAAATAAGTTTGGTTCAGATGCATATGGCGAGACAGATCTTTTAGAAAAATTGGCTGAACTTACCTTATCTCTTGGTAAATTTCCGGCAAATGTGGACATTAAATTAGCTAGGAAAAATGATCCTACATTTCCTGCGCCTCAAACTTTTAATAACAAACTTGGCTCTCAGGCCCAAAGAGTTTTTCTTTTAAGAAAATACGCAATTGAGCATAAGCCGTTTGCTAATATTTTGGAATTGCTGCCAGATATTGAAGTCAATGAAGAGCCTAATAATGCAGGCATGAACTTAAAAACTAAAGAAGGCTTCGTTTATTTGGGGATGTTAAAAATTGATACCAAGAAGCGTTATAAAATAGGTAAAACAAACCTCGTAGAAAGGCGTAATGCAGAGTTATCTCTTCAGCTTCCAGAAAAATTGGAATTAGTCCATTACATCAAGACCGATGATATGGGTGGGATCGAAACTTATTGGCACAAACGTTTTGCAGATAAAAATACCAATGGCGAATGGTTTGATCTTTCGAATGATGAAGTGCGCATGTTTAAACTCAGGAAGTTTATGTAATTTTATCTTAATTCGGGCGCGTCGATAATTCAGATGAATGTAATGTTTGACACAAATATATTTGATCGAATCGTAAAAAATGAAATTGATATATCACCTTTTGTTGGGAAAATAGCGGTTTACGCAACTCATATTCAATACGATGAACTAAACGCAACTGGTTATGAATATAAAGCGCCGAACGGCGAGCCTCTGCGTGAACAGCTCATCAAACTTTTTCATACTCTTACGAAAACCTTACCTACAGAAAGCGGCGTTGTGGGTATCTCGAAGATTGGTGCATCTAAAATTGCGGGCAATGTGGTGGCTACAGAAAGTGCAGTATGGGATGTTTCAAGATGGGATGAAGCTAAATGGGGAGGTAATGCGATTAACACTTCTTCAGCGGCCTATGGCGTTTCACGATACGGAAAATCAACATATGGTGGTAGCAACCTTTGCAAGGATATTTGGGAGAAATTAGACAAACGAGCAATCAAAGATAATAACTCTAAAGATGCCCTAATTGCCGAAACTGCCATTCTCAACGATTTAATTTTAGTAACGCATGACAGAATTTTATATGAGGTTGTTACTAAGGATTTTAAGGCTAGAGCGGAAAGCCTTGATGACTTATTCAATAAAATTAATGCGATTAGGACTTAAATGCCATGGCAGCCCAAATGGCCAGCGTTTACGATTTTACGTGAAAGCACATATCCAGGTGCGATGAGTCTGCTTTAGAAAGCTTAAAAAACCCTGTTGCCTAAAGGACACTTCAATTC
>JBASWO010000128.1:0-11152 GCA_049276515.1 Alphaproteobacteria bacterium | reverse complement strand
GCTGATGACTCTTGTGAGCGCGTAAAGCCAAGAACGCTGCGTTGGACGAGATGTTGTGTACCGCTGATGGCTCCTGCTGCAGCTTGTCCGTTACCGCTTACAGCGCCTGCGGCAACCGATAAGAGCATTCCTAAAATAGCTTGTGTTGAAGCGTTACGCATTTCTTCTTGGCCACGCACCAAATGACCACCAGAGATGTGGCCGGTTTCGTGGGCTATAACGCCAGCGAGTTGTTCTGGTGTATCGGCTAATTGCAAAAGACCTGTATAGAAAAATTCATTCATGCCTCCGGCGACAAAGGCGTTGATCGCATTGCTTCTAACAATGGCTATTGAAATACTATCTGGGTTTATATCCGCTGCGCGATAAATGGGGGCGGCTAGATCTCGGAGGTAGTTTTCAATTTCTGCATCGCGGATAAACTGAGGGCCCTTACCGTCTTCATCGGCAAGTGCAGGCGTAAATGTAGCCAGCATTAAAAATACCCAACAAAGTTTTTTAACAAAGTTGGTCATCAATCCTGCCGTCCCGTTGTTGGGGGTGAGAGAGACTTTATTGGCCGGTTAGCTTGCGCCACCAACCGCCTTTGGGTTTGTCGCTTGCTTGGTCGACAACTTCATAGGGCGAAGAGGAGCGGGGCGCGGATTCTTGCGCTCCGTAGCCGCGAGCTTCACGCGGTGTTGTATCGAGTTCATGGATACTTGTTGGCACAGGAGCGACAGCCATAGGGGCTGGGGTCTGGGGGCCACGGTTCCAGTTACCTTGCTGTTGGTCGTTGCGTTGATGATGTCCACCACCACCGTCACGACGCTGATGTCCAGACTGACCTTGTTCGCCATTGGGGCGGCGTCCGCGTCCGCCGCGGCGTCCGCGACGACGACCTGCTCGGCGTTGCTGGTCTTGATTGTTGGGGTTACCCGGCGTTGCATTTGGAGCACCTATGGTATTGCCAATATTATCATTTCCGTCATGCTGTGCTTCTACAACATTGCCATTTGTCTCATCTGAGGTTGGCTGCTCACCGCGTTCAGCGCCGGCTTGCTGGTTGGGATTTTGATTGTTGCGGTTGCGACCATAGCCGTAGCGACCACGACGACGGCGTCCACCATTTTCACGGTTTGGCCGGCCCTCTGTTTCTGGCTTGTCACCTAACGCTTGCTCACTATCACCATAAACAGGGGCGGGAGGGCGTTCAATACCAGCCAAAAGTTGATCACTATTCACAGCGGCTACGGGTGTGCGCTCACCGTTTGGTTTCACGCGTTCCAGTTTGTAATCGGGTGGGACTAATTCATCATCGCTATGCAACAGAACTTGAAGGTTGTAACGCGCTTCAATTTCGCTCAGAGCAGGGCGTTTTTGATTGAGAATATAAAGAGCAACTTTGGTTGGTACATTGAGGACCAATTCGGCTGCACCATTACGAATGCCTTCTTCTTCGATCATGCGCAGGATGGAGATCGCTGCGGAATCAATCGAACGTATCAGGCCAAGACCGGCGCAATGTGGGCACTTCTCGAAATTAATTTCCATCAAGCTTGGGTGTAGACGCTGACGTGATAGTTCTAACAGGCCAAAGGGCGAGATGCGGCCGATTTGGAGACGCGCGCGATCAGAGCGCATGGCTTCCTTAAGGCGGCGCTCGACAGCGCTATTGTTCCGGCCATCTTCCATATCAATGAAGTCAATGACAACAAGACCAGCGAGGTCGCGTAAGCGTAATTGCCGCGCAATTTCTTCTGCAGCTTCTAGATTGGTTTTAAGAGCTGTACCTTCAATGTGCCGTTCGCGCGTCGCGCGACCAGAATTAACGTCGATAGAGACCAAAGCTTCTGTTGGATTAATAACAATATAGCCGCCGGAGCGAAGTTGAACTGTGGGGTTATAAAGTTGATCGATTTGCTTTTCGACATTGTAGCGGAAGAAAAGAGGAACCGTATCTTCGTAGAGTTTAACCTTATCAAGCTGATCCGGCATGATCGTTCGCATAAATTCGGTCGCCAAGAAGTGACCGCGCTGACCAGATACGAGAATTTCACTGAGATCGGGCGCGTACATATCGCGCATTGAGCGTTTGATAAGATTTGCTTCTTCATAAATCAAAGCTGGCGCTGTTGATTGGAGCGTTTGTTCGCGAATATTGTTCCAAAGACGCAGTAAATATTCCAAATCGCGCTGAATTTCTGGTGGCGATTGTTCCATGCCAGCTGTACGCAAAATAACGGCCATGCCTTCAGGGATTTCCAATTGATCCAGAATTTCCTTCATGCGGCGACGGTCTTGATGACTTGTGATTTTACGCGATACGCCGCCACCATGGTCTGTGTTGGGCATCAAGACGCAATAACGTCCGGCGAGAGAAAGAAAGGTTGTAAGTGCTGCGCCTTTATTGCCGCGTTCTTCCTTGACCACTTGGATCAACATGACTTGGCGGCGCTTAACAACTTCTTGGATTTTATAGCGTGGACGTGGCGGGCGACGATAACGTTCTTCTTCTACTGCAGCTTCACCGCCAACGGTTTCAACTGTTACGGGAGGTGGTACAAGATTAGGATCGCTAATGGCAGCGTTGCCAAAATCAGTAATCAATCCAAGATCATTTCCAGCTTCTGAAGCAAATTCGGACGCAGGTGAAGCATTATAAGAGCCAGCTTCGGTCAAAGGTGGTGAGGTCTGTTCCAAAGCACCATGTTCGGCTGGTGTATTAAAGCTGACGGGCTCTTCACTATGCATATGCTCATCTTCATGATGTTCATGATTAAGATGATCACCATCGTGATGTTCGTGATGGTGATCAGCATCATCGGCATGAGCAGCGATGTCGACTTCGGAGCCTTCGGAGATATCTTCGCCTTCATCATCATCTCCCACGTCATCATCGGGTGGGGCATCATGAGGGCGATCCGCCATTGGAATGCGGAAATAATCGGGGTGGATTTCGCTGAAAGGCAGGAACCCATGGCGATTACCGCCATATTCTACGAAAGCCGCCTGTAAAGAGGGCTCAATGCGAATAACTTTCGCAAGGTAGATATTGCCTTTGAGTTGTTTTTTGCTGGTGCGCTCAAAATCGAAATCGTTGAGCCAATTCCCGTCGACAATTGCTACACGGGTCTCTTCCGGATGCGTGGCATCCACAAGCATTCTCTTCGTCATTTAATTCTCCCGCCAGTACGTCGCCGTGAGGGTGAGATTTAAGACCCTACTTGGCGCCAGACCTGGCAAATTCGTTATGTCTTCTTCGCGGCCTGCGGCTGTCCTCGGCGAGGGGCTAAAAGCCAGCGGCGCGATCTTTCGCCCGGGCCAGCCATGATAACATTAAGTTGAGTAAGTAACTTATTGTTTTCACAACATTCCCACCTTTGGAGCAATGCTCACAACTGTGGTTCCGGTGCTTAAAGTAATCATAGGCCTAAAGTGAGAGCCAGAGCAACAGCTTATTCAAAAAGGAAAAAAAACCCTCTTTATGATGAGGTTAGCTATATGCGTGTGCCGCCATCACCGGGGGTATAGTGGGGACCGGCTGAGACCCGGAGATAAAGTTCAGGTCTTGTGGGCTGGATGCCATCACTACCGCCATCGCCACAGTCTTGGCCCTTGCTGATGCAAGAAGTGCCACTATCACCTGCATATTGAAGTTCAGTGTATCGGCTCATTTTATATACCTCCTTCTAGTGAGAAGCTTGTAAAGGCATCATGCCACGATTGGGAGGGATAGCTTGTGATTTGCTTCACAGATTCTTGTACAAAGTGATCGTGAAACGCTAAATAGACATAACCTTTTCAATATAGGTTCTCATGCGCTTCCTTGCTGCTCTCCTTTCTCTTGGTTTACTGATGCTCGGCGTTGGCGCTGTTGTCATTCTCATGGTGTTCAATCATTACAGCCAAGATCTTCCAGATTATTCTTACTTGAAGGATTATCGCCCACCTACTCTCAGCCGTATTTATGCAGATGATGGGCGTATGATGGCAACCATTGCTGCTGAGCAACGCATTTTTGTTCCGGTTAACGCGGTGCCTAAACGCGTTATCGATGCTTTTTTATCAGCCGAAGATCAGGATTTTTATAATCACAAAGGTGTTGATTACACCGGCATTATCCGCGCTATTTTTATAAATTTAGAAAATTTGGGACGCGATCGTCGTCCTGTTGGGGCTTCAACCATCACGCAACAGGTTGCCAAGAACATGTTGCTAACAAATGAAGTGTCAGTCGCACGTAAAGTGCGCGAAGCGATTTTAGCAACGCGCCTTGAAGGCGCTTTGTCAAAAGATCGTATTCTTGAAATTTATTTGAATGAAATTTTCCTTGGCAGTCGTTCCTATGGCATTGCCGCTGCGGCCCTGAATTATTTCAATAAATCCCTCGATGAGCTGACGATTGCTGAGGCTGCCTATTTGGCGGCTCTACCCAAGGCGCCTAACAGTTATAATCCAGTTCGTGATCATGATGCTGCTGTTGCCCGCCGGAATTGGGTTATTGATCGCATGGCCTCTGACGGTCGTATTACCTGGGATGAAGCGAAGCTGGCGCAGCAAGAGCCTTTACAAACCCATGCTCGCGATGATGCAGAAACCATCAGTGCAGATTATTTCTCTGAAGAGGTGCGTCGTCAGCTGGTTGAACAATTTGGCGAGCAAACGGTTTTGGAGGGCGGCTTAGCTGTCAAAACCAGTCTTGATCCTAAATTACAGGCGATTGCCACGAAGGCTTTGCGCGATGGGTTAATTAGCTTTGATCGTCATGCCCGCGGTTGGCGAGGACCTGTTGTGCATTTGGCCAATTTTTCAGAATGGCAAAGCCAACTTTCCAAAATTGCTATACCAGCAGGTGGTGAAGAGTGGCGCTTAGCTGTTGTCTTTGGAACCAAAGATAATGAAGCGCAAATTGCTTTTGCGGACAACAAACGTGCAACCATTCCTTGGGCAGAAATGAGTTGGGCCCGTAAAGAGCTGGCCAACGATCAATTTGGGCCTGCCATACGTAAAGCCTCAGATGTTCTGCAAGTAGGTGACGTTGTCATGGTGGAAGAGGTCAAGGTCAATGCTGAAGGCAAGCCCTATCCTGAAAACACCTATACGCTGCGTCAAGTTCCTGTGGTGCAAGGTGCTATTATAGCGCTCGATCCGCATACTGGTCGCGTCTATGCCATGAATGGCGGCTTCAGTGCTAAAATCAGTCAGTTTAATCGTGCAACACAAGCGCAGCGCCAACCTGGTTCAGCCTTCAAGCCTTTCATCTACATGGCAGCTTTGGATAAAGGATTTACGCCATCTAGTTTGATTCTTGATGCGCCTTTTGAATATTACCAAGGTCCAGGTTTGCCACTCTGGCAGCCAGAAAATTATTCGCAGGAATTTTACGGCGCTACCCCCTTGCGTGTGGGTATTGAAAAATCCCGCAATGTTATGACTGTACGTCTTGCGAATGCGATTGGCATGCCGGCCGTTGTCGAGTACGCCAAGAAATTTGGTATCGCGAATGAGATGCCAGAGCTTTTGTCATTCTCACTGGGTGCTAAAGAAACCACGCCCATGCGGTTGACCACAGCCTACGGCATGATTGTCAATGGCGGTAAGAAAATTACGCCAACTTTAGTTGATCGTGTCCAAGATCGTGATGGCAAAACAATTTGGCGCGCTGATAAACGCGAATGTACGGGATGTCGAGATTTAGGGATTACAGAAATGCCCCCCGATATTCCTGATATGCGGGAGCAAATTCAAGATCCGCGCACAGCCTATCAGATGGTTTCAATGCTTGAAGGTGTTGTGCAAAGAGGGACGGCTGCCAAGCTTGCCAGCGTGGGCATTCCATTAGCAGGTAAAACAGGAACGACCAACGACAGTAAGGACGCGTGGTTCGTTGGTTTTACGCCAGACTTAGTATGTGGCGTTTTCGTTGGCTTTGATGATCCTAAACCACTTGGTTCGCGTGAAACAGGCGCGAGTGTTGCTGTGCCGATTTTTAAAGATTTTATGACGCAAGCCTTAAAGGGCAAACCCGCAGTGCCGTTTCGTGTTCCGCCTGGTCTACGCATGGTGCGGGTCAATGTGGATACAGGTGCTTTGGCAGCGATGGGTGATAAACACGCAATATGGGAAGCCTTTATTCCTGATACGGAACCACAAGAAGGACAGACGCTTGCTGTTTTAGATGGTAGTGTGACAGGTGCGGCAGCGAATGGTGCGGCAGCCGTCATGTCGACTGAAACTGTGGTGCCTCCTGAATCATCTGAATCTGAGTTGCCAGCTGTAACCGTTGTGCCACCACCACCTCCGGCGCCGGCAACAACCGGAACAGGTGGGTTGTACTGATCCCCACAAAGTCGTAAGAGAGATTATATCTAATCTATATCCATTTAGGGATCACATGCGCGCCGAAGTTCAGTCAGCTGTAGCAGCTATCGAGAAGTCGTTAGACCTGCTGAGGAGGCATCTTTGACCTCGAGAAATCAATTATCCGTTTGGATGAGCTAAACACGCTCGCTGAAGACCCTAATCTCTGGAACGACAGTAAAAAAGCTCAAACCATCATGCGTGAACGCACGCATCTGGATCAGGCTATTCGTGGTTATCGTGAACTCGAAGGTGGTGTACGCGATAATGTTGAAATGATCCAAATGGCAGAAATTGAAGGTGATCAAGGTTTGATTGTGGAAGCAGAGAACGCTCTTTTTCATCTCAAAACCTTGGCCGCCCAACGAGAGTTGGAAAGCTTATTGTCAGGTGAAGCTGATGCAAATGATTGCTATTTAGAAATCAATGCTGGGGCTGGCGGTACTGAGGCCCAGGATTGGGCCAGCATGTTACTGCGCATGTATGTGCGTTGGGCAGAGCAGCATGGCTATAAAGTCGAATTGCTTGATGAATCTCGTGGTGAAGAGGCGGGCATTAAATCAACAACCATTCAAATCACTGGGCATAATGCGTATGGCTGGCTTAAAACAGAATCCGGCGTGCATCGCCTCGTGCGTATCAGCCCTTACGACAGTAATGCCCGCCGCCATACGAGTTTTGCGAGTGCTTCAATTACGCCTGTCGTTGATGACACGATTGATGTTGAGGTGCTCGATAAAGATTTGAAGATTGATACGTACCGTGCTTCCGGTGCGGGTGGTCAGCACGTCAATAAAACTGAAAGCGCTGTTCGTTTTACCCATCTGCCAACAGGCATCATTGTGGCCTGTCAGCAGGAGCGCTCACAACATAAGAACCGCGCAAAGGCGATGGAAATGCTCAAAGCTAAGATTTATGAAATGGAACTTAAAAAACGTGAAGCTGCTGCCGCAGATATTGAATCTCAAAAAAGTGAAATTGGATGGGGACACCAAATCCGCTCTTATGTTCTGCAGCCCTATCAAATGGTCAAGGATGCGCGAACTGGAGCTGAGACAAGCCAAACACAAGCCGTTTTGGATGGTGATATCGATATGTTTTTGCAGGCCTCATTGGCGAGCCGTATCAAAGGACACGACCTGGACTCTCAAAACTAAATTATCGTGCGCGTATAACATGTTTGCCGCGCACAATATCGCCGGGAGATAGGCTACGAATATTGCTGCATTGCAGGGGTGCAATATGCTCTGGTTGATCAACCGATAAATCGAGTGCGATGCAAAGCGATACGTAACCGCCAACAACGGCTACGCCTTTGCGTCCATCTTTTGGTAACATAATATTATTCTCGAGGCAGAAGCGTACTAAGCATTTGCCAACATCTACATCTTTAACTGTATGTTCAATTTGCGTCACTCCGGTTTCGTTGGTGACTTCTAACGTCACTTTGACAGATTCAATGCTTTCTGTTGTTGGTACGCATTTGATGATTTTGCCATCGGGCAGAAAGCCAGGCGTTAAGCGTCGGAAACCATCCATAGCGCCGACTAATTCATTTTCGTCGAGCATAATGCGTCGAAATTCTTGCACCATAATGATCTCCGTTCAAAAATATCTGCTGCAATAAAAAATTTTAAAAACACAAAAAATAATGTGTGGGAATAATACCAGAAAAAGTGAGGCCACGGAGTTTGGAATTACTTTTATTGTTTAATGACAACTAGTTACCATGAGCGGGTAAGAAATTATGGTTACGTTTTTCTTTACCAAGCCAACACGACACATCATCGTAAGTTGACAAACTATCGGAAAACCCCGAAAAGGGCGCCTACATTATTGTTTTACCGTGAGAATTCATATGCAAGTCGATGCCAATACCATCCGCAAAGGCCATGTTGTTGATTACAACGGCAAGCTTTGGGCCGTTCTGAAGAGCGAAATCATGATCCCTGGTAAGGGCGCTGCCGTTGTTCAGGTTGAAATGCGTGATGTGCGCACCGGAGTTAAAACCAATGTGCGTTTCCGTACACAGGAAACGATTGAGCGTGTGCAACTGCAGGATCAGGAAATGCAATTCCTGTTTTCATCGGGTGATGACTACACCTTCATGGATCAAACAACGTTCGAGCAGATGGTAGTTCCTAAAGACGTTATTGGTGAGCCCGTTATCTTTTTGCAAGAAAGCATGATTTGCATCGTCAAGACATTCGAAAACAAGGCGCTTTCAGTTGAGTTGCCGAGCACTGTCACCTTGGAAATTGTAGAAGCTGATCCTGTGGTGAAGGGGCAGACGGCATCGTCATCTTATAAGCCAGCCAAATTATCAAATGGTGCACGTGTTATGGTGCCACCATTCATTGGTACAGGCACGCGCGTCGTTGTTAACACCAGTGATGGCAGCTACATCGAACGCGCTCGCGATTAAGTCATGGCCGTCCGCTCCGCTTTAATTAACGTAATGGTCAAGGCTGCTGAAAAAGCCGCTAAAAGTCTAAAAAAGGATTTTGGCGAAATCGAACATTTGCAGATTTCGCGCAAAGGCCCAGCCGACTTTGTTAGCAATGCTGATATAAGTGCACAAAAAATCCTCCGTGAAGAGCTGAGTAAGGCTCGTCCTGCTTATGGCTTTGTTATGGAAGAGAAAGATAATGCTGCGGATACATCCGGACAAAGTGAGCGCTGGATTGTAGATCCTCTCGATGGCACCACAAATTTTCTCCATGGACTTGGCCACTGGGCTATTTCTATTGCCGCGGAAAAAGACGGTGAGATCATCGCCGGTGTTATTCTTGATCCAATTAAAAATGAGATGTTTTGGAGTGAGAAGGGCTTAGGCGCCTACAATAACAACCAGCGCTTACGGGTTTCAAACCGCACGGACTTGGCAGATTGTCTGATCGCTACAGGCATACCCTTTAAGGGCATAATGGATAATAACCCCAAATTTGTAGCTCAACTTGAAGTCATCATGCCAAAGGTCTCAGGAATAAGACGATTTGGCGCGGCATCTCTGGATTTGGCTTATGTTGCTGCTGGTCGTTATGACGGTTTCTGGGAAATGGGCCTAAAAAGCTGGGATATGGCAGCAGGAATGCTGATCGTCAAAGAGGCCGGTGGTTTCATAAGCCCCTTTAATCCTAAAGAAACGGCCATGGCCAGCGGTGGTGTTATCGCTGCTAATTCTGGCATTCATGATAGACTTGTGGGCTTACTACGGGCTGCCTAGCGATCTGTGGATAACTTTGTGTCCTACGAATCTCCTGCCATCCCTTTGATTGCTATCGACTAGTTGAAGCGATACCAGTAAAACATTGAGATTAACGATTCTAGCGGGTCTCTCCCACATCATGTCTTTATCCTTCCCGTCAAAAGTTAAATGGTCTTTTCCAGCGCTTCTGATGGCGTTCTTTGTTTTGACCTCGGCGCAGGCACAAACAGTTGAGACCTATACAAATCAAGCCATTCCAGCTGATCAGCCAGCGCAATATGAGCGCTACAATTCACCCCTTAAGGCTGGTCAGATGACATTGCAGGATGTTCTGCGAGCACATCCAAAGAAAGCACCTGTAACACAGCCTCTGCGCCCGCCGGTTGTTCAAAAATCTGCAGTGCCATTGCTATCACCTAAATCAAGCGCCAGTTCTGCGAATGTTATGATGCAGCAAGGCATGAAGTCGGCTTTGCAAAACAGTGAGCCTCTGCCTGCGACAGGGGCCCCAATCTCTGTAACGCCATCTGCTTCACAAGATTATGTGCCACCAGTTCCTAAAAGTGTTGGTGAAGCACCAGGCATCGCATTTGAGCCTGGTCAAGAACCAAAAAGTCTTGGCAGTACAGAGCCTGTGACAACAACAATTGTTCCGCCTCCACTTGCCGAAGCGCCTAAAACAGTGTCACCACCAGTTACAACAACGAGTGGCTCTGTAAAATCTGGCGGATGTACAGCAACTATACAAACATGGACTAAAACATGTGTAGAAGCTGGTTATCCTGCAAACTTTACTGGTAAGATTTTGGGTGAGACACGTACCTCATGTCCTGATGGTGCGCTCAATGATGTCTGGGTCGCAAATTCTTGCGCTTCTCCCGAAGATGGTGAGGCATCTGTTGAGCCCGCCTCAAATGCACAACCCTATGCAGCTCCAGCGGCAAGCCTTCAACGCGAAGCTCCCATGCCGCCAGCGCGTGTTGTTACATCTGAGCGTACGGATGCAAGTTGTGGAACGGCGAATGGTCTTGCGACCAATTCACGACCAACAGTTGAGCTTTGCTCGATTGGTGACGCATCAGAAATTAGTGGTGAAGGTCCTTGGCGTTGGGATTGTCGTGGCCTCAATGGAGGTATGACCGTCAGTTGTGCTGCACCAGTTTCTACTTCGGTCAAAACAGATGCGCCGCGTAGCAAAGCATTGCCTACAGCGCCATCAGCAGGTGTAATTGAAGACGGTATTTGTGGTTCATCAGATGGGATTGTAACTGATCATGCGCCAGCATCTGAGTTGTGTGCCAAAGGCTCACCAAGTCGCGTGAGTGGCGCTGGTCCTTGGAATTGGGCCTGTTCTGGATTTAACGGAGGGCAGGCTGCTGCTTGTTCAGCATCAAAACGTATAGATGGTGTGTGTGGCTCAGCAGAACGTATGGCAACAGATCAAATGCCTATGAGCGAATTATGCGCCAATGGTTTTGCTAGCGCGGTTACAGGTGAGGGGCCTTGGAATTGGACCTGCTCTGGAGTGAATGGTGGTACAGCAGCTACTTGCACGGCGACACCAAAGAAGGATGCCGTATGTGGTGGCGCTTCGATCAAAGG
>JBASWO010000127.1:0-2582 GCA_049276515.1 Alphaproteobacteria bacterium | reverse complement strand
TTCAATGGTGCGCCGTAACGGCGGAAGTAAAAAGGAGCTCTACCATGAGTAGATGATCTTGCTGGCTATAGATCATGCCCACTGGACCAACCTTGGCTAGAGATAGCTGTAATCCCGAAAGGGACAGGGGAAAGTAGCATGTTCAGAAAAGGTCCGGAAGCGCCAGAACCATTTGCGGCGTCATGGATCAGGGCAAGACGTGTATGGTGAAAGCTATACTGCCTGAACCCCAGTTTGCAGCGGCTAATAACGGAGCGGTGTCGCAGAATGGTTGACGCGGCACATCGGAGAAATGGAGGAAAGGGCGTTGAGTTCCTCCCGAGCAAGCGGCCATGCCGCGAGCCTGCCAGCTTCTCCGGCGCACCCTCTGTAGGGAGGGGCAAGTGAACGAACGGGGCACCTAACCACGTCGGAACTCCGACTTCCGTAATTGCGGGATCGCCTAAACAGGACGGCTTGCCGGACCTGCATGGCGACGGAGCCGCCATAGTACTCAAATGCCCGGCGTAATGGCCGGGACAGTCTCCACTCTGATGGGGAACGAGCGCGGCCATAAGTGCGGGGCAACCCGTGCGAAAAGCCTCACCGCTTGGGGGAAGGGCGGCAGCGACTGCGATCAGACAACCTCACGAGGAGGTGTGCTAATGCTGCCAGTTACCATCGAGAGGGCCGTCAGATCACTCCCGACCATCATCAGGTCGGGTCGGCGGGTCAATGGACTTTTCCGCCTGATGAAAAGCCCGCTCCTTTGGGAGCATGCCTATCAGCAGATTGCGCCCAACAAGGGTGCTATGACGCCGGGCGTTGACGGCAAGACACTCGACGGCTTCGCGCCCGAGATGGTCAGGTCGATCATCGACCGGTTGGCGGACGGAAGCTATCGGCCCAAGCCGGTACGTCGGGTGTATATCCCGAAAGCCAACGGCAAGAAACGGCCGCTTGGCGTGCCGACCACGGAGGACAAGCTCGTCCAGGAAGTGGTGCGGACGCTCCTTGAGCAAATCTATGAACCGCTGTTCTCGCAGCACTCGCATGGGTTTAGGAAAGAGCGATCGTGCCATACGGCGTTGGAATCCATCCGCGCCAAATGGACGGGGGTGAAGTGGCTGATCGACGTCGATGTTGTCGGGTTCTTCGATAATATCGATCATGATGTTCTGATCGGCCTGCTGGAAAAGCGGATCGCGGATCGTCGCTTCGTGCGTCTGATCCGAGGCTTGCTCAAGGCGGGTTATATCGAGGACTGGGTCTATCATCGGACCTACAGCGGCACACCTCAGGGCGGTGTCGTCTCGCCGATGCTGGCGAATATCTACCTCCATGAGCTTGATATGTTCATTGAGGCCCGGATCGCCAGCTTCACCAAGGGCGACAAACGCGGGTTGACGAAAGATTATTGTCGAATCCGCAACCGCACTTCTTACCTACGTCGGAACGTGGATGCGCTGCGAGCCCAAGGGCTTGCGGACTCCCCGAAGATCACCTCCATGCTGGAGGAGATCGGTCGGCTTAAGGCAGAACGGGCAACCGTTCCGGCCAGCGACGCCCTCGATCCCAACTACAGGAGACTGCGATACTGCCGCTATGCCGATGACTTCCTCATCGGTGTGACCGGCAGCAAAGCGGATGCACGCCAGTTGATGGACGAGGTCAGGGTCTTCCTGACCGACACCCTGAAGCTGGAAATGTCCGCCGAGAAAAGCGGAATCCGAAAAGCCACGGATGGGGCGCGGTTCTTAGGATATGAGGTCTGCACCAGCACCAACCGTAATCCGCATAAGGCGATCTTCGATGGTCGTCCGACCTTGCGACGCGGTTTGGCTGACCGGCTGCGGCTTCGCGTTCCGAGGGATCGGGTTGTCCGGTTCGTCAACGACAAGGGCTGGGGCGACTATGAAGCCTTCCGCCCGCGTGGTCGGCCCGCGCTGCGCTTCGCAAGCGACGTGGAGATCGTCCTTGCCTACAATGCCGAATGGCGCGGCTTTGCGAACTATTATGCCCTAGCTGACGACGTGAAGCGCAAGTTGAACAAAGGCGGTTACTTCGCCCTGTTCTCCTGCGTCAAAACCATCGCCGCCAAGCATAGGACATCGGCTCGCAGCGTCTTCGCCAGACTGCGGCGTGGGACGGACTTCTTCATCCGCTTCGAGGTGGGAAATGAACCCCGCGCGATCAAGCTGTGGCAGTTGAAGGACCTGCGACGACATGTGCGAACGTGGGGCGGGATCGATAATCCCCGCTCAGCTCAGTTCGTGTTTAGCAGGACGGAGTTGGTCGAACGGCTCAATGCTCGCCAGTGTGAGCGTTGTGGTCGAGAAGACCTTCCCTGTGAAATCCATCACGTCCGCCGGGTCGCGGAGATGCAATATGCCGGACTGTCTCGCCACATGCAGGCAGCACGGCAGCGCAAGCGCGTGGTCTTATGCGTCGCCTGCCATAATAGCATCCACGCCGGTCAACCAACCGACCGCCAACGGCGGATAGCACGCAGTCGTGGAGAGCCGGATGCGCTGAAAGGTGCACGTCCGGTTCGGAGGGGGGCCGAGCAATGTTCTCACTGAGACCTTGCCGGCCTACCCTAC
>JBASWO010000126.1:0-2344 GCA_049276515.1 Alphaproteobacteria bacterium | reverse complement strand
TCCGCCGGTCAATTCCAGGAGGAATTGGAAGGCATTGATAAAGTTCAAATAAAGCGACAAGGCACCGAAAACGGCAAGCTTATCGTTGGCTTCTTGGCCAGCACTTTCAGCATAAGTAAACTTGATCTGCTGAACTTGGAAAGCGGTAAGGCCTGTAAAGATAGCCACACCAGCAATAGATACAACCCATTGTAGGCCCGATGAAGCCATAAAGAGATTGACGACGCTAGCGATCAAAAGACCGAGCACACCCATCATCAGGAATGAGCCCATGCTTGTTAAATCTTTCTTCGTCGTATAGCCCCAGAGGCTCATCGCACCAAAAGTTGCAGAGGTGATGAAGAAAGCGCGTGCAATGCTTTCATTTGTAAACACCATGAAAATCGATGCCATCGAAAGTCCCATCGTGCCGCAGAAAACCCAGAACAGAGTTTTAAGAGTTGATGATGACAGTGATTGCATACGGATATTCATATACATGATGAAAGCGAGAGGCGCTAACATCGCTACCCACTTTAAGGGTGTGCCGAAGATGACACTCGCTAAAGCAGGCGTAGTCGCAACAACAAATGCAACCAAGCCGGTTAATGCTAAGCCGCCGCCCATATACGTGAAGACGCGCTGAAAGTGCGCGCGCAGACCTGCATCAATACCGACGCGGTCGATGCCAGCAATGCCTGTGCGGAAAAATTGGTCAGCCATGTTTTTCGAAACCTCAAGCTAGAGTTAGTTACTTCCAATAATATGGATGCAGTATACCACCTATTCAATGGCAATCGGTATTTGTGTGTTAAAACAAGCCCTTATCTGAGTTCAATTGTGGCGGTAAAATGGCACACGGGGCTCTGAGCTTAAAAGTGGGTCCTGCCACCCATAGCTGTTGTCATGAAATACCGCCTGAGAGGTGCTAAGCGTTGAACAGCTCCTAAACCAAAACGGCGTGTAGCTTGAACAGCCGGAATAGAATTTGAGAAAAGACGGTCAAGCAAATCCGTCATAAGAACCATATTGCCGTTATCAAATTTGCGACGCTTTTCATAACGATTGAGGAGATCTGCTGAACCTATATCCAGTCCAAGATTGGCTGCACGAGATACTTCTTCAGTGAGCGCCTCGATATCACCCATGCCAAGATTAAAGCCCTGCCCTGCAATAGGATGAATGCCGTGGGCCGCATCGCCAATCAAGGCGAGGCGTTTTGATGTGTAATACTCGGCATGCTGAAGTTGTAAGGGAAAAGAACAACGCTCACCCAGGAGTTTGATTTTACCTAAATACCCTTCGACTTTTTCTTGCAAAAGCTCAGTGAATTTATCTTCATCCATGGCAAGCAATGTTTTTGCTGTTGCGGTTTTTTCAGTCCACACAATTGAGCTACGACTTTCCGTCATAGGTAAAGTGGCAAAAGGACCGCCGGGCTGGAAATGCTCCACAGCAACATTTTTATGCGGTTTACTGTGCTTAATCGTACAGACAATGGCTGTTTGCCGGTAATTCCATCCATAGGTTGGTATACCAGCCATCTCACGGCATTGCGATTTACGACCATCCGCGCCAACAACCAGCGCTGCTGAAAAATGCCTTCCATCTTCTAAAGTCAGAAATACATCCGCTGACGTGCGCTCCATTGTCTGAACAGCGGCACTGTGTATGAGCCGTACATTCTTCATTTGCGCAATGCGCTTTTTGAGCGCTTGGTTAAAGAGATTATTTTCAATAATCCAACCAAAAGGATTGTTGCCAACATCTTGATGATGAAAATCAAGAGAGTGAGATGACCCTTGATCAGCGACGCGTATATCGAGAATAGGACAGCAGTTTTTCATCAAAAAAGGAGCGACACCTGCTTTTTTAAAAATCTCCATGGACCTAAAAGAAAGGGCTAAAGTACGGCCATCTTTAAGAGTAGATTTTTGATGTTGGCGGACTGCACGCTCAAGGCAAACGACATGAATGCCCCGAGCCCCAAGCGAGGCTGCAAGACTGAGACCGGAATGACCGCCACCGATCACCAGCACATCACTGTAAATTGTTGAATTACGCCGTATTTTTGCCATATCTCTGCGCTTTATAGTTCTATGTTTTTTGTAGCCTGTACAGTAAGCCTGTGTAAAGTTAGCGCGTTATGAATAAAGTATACCGTCCTTTTTTGAGCCTAGCGGTTCTGTTTGTTGTTGCTGTTTTAAGCCTACCAGCTGCGGCGCAGCCCTCACTTGCGTCTGCCACGCAACAACCGCCTAAGCCTCTGTTTTCGTCACCTATTACGAGCATTCAAAACCTGATTACAGGCCCCGCACAATCCACGCCGGTGCCTTCGGGATCGGCTGCGCCTTCTATCTTACAG
>JBASWO010000125.1:0-1962 GCA_049276515.1 Alphaproteobacteria bacterium | reverse complement strand
AATAGACAGAGCCCGATGAAAGTATTTTGTCTTTTTGCCTGAATTCGCATCGTTGCAAAGCCTCCATGCACAAAAAAAAAGCCGCCAAAAAAATCCTTTGGCGGCTCGGCGGGCATGGCTTTACAGCTTTAGCCCCGTTGCTCTGCGTCCCCGTCTTTCGACAGGTTTGCTCTGAACAAAGGGAATCACAAATCCTTCATGATCAACGCGGCATAAACCGCTCGACGGCGCTTGAGCGATCTACAAAACATTTTTAGGATTATCACGACTCCAATCATGTTGTCAATAAGATTTAATCTTTTTTAGGGTCGTGGTCGCGCCGTTTTCCAGAGAGACTCAATTTCCTCGTACGACCATCACCCGCCTCAATCTGCCCATAGAAGGCGCTGAGTTCCTTTCCCATCCCTGCACTCCTTACGCTTTTCGCCGCGGCTGCAATATCGTCCAGACGTTTCAATACCCCCTCCGGAATTTCCGCTTGACACTTTCCAATTCCTTCGGCTAGAATGGTATTCATATGGATACCATCACGGCACGGCAACAAGAAATCCTCACCTTTATCCAGCAAACGGTGGAGCAGAAAGGCTACCCCCCCTCCTTGCGTGAAATCGCAGGCCACTTCGGGATGGTGGGGACGCGGGGCGCTTTCAAGCATGTCGCCGCACTGATCCGCAAAGGACACCTGCGAAAAGGCCAGGGAGCCCGGGCGCTGGAAGTGATCTCGCAATCGCAGACAGCAAGGGCCGTCCAATCAAAGAGCGCCGGCCGGGCGATCCCGATCTTGGGACGGGTCGCCGCCGGACAGCCGATCCTCGCTGAGGAGAATTTACTCGGGTATCTGACGGTCGATCCTTCGCTCATTCGAGGAAGGGAAACGTTCCTCCTAAAGGTCAAAGGGGAGAGCATGCGCGAGGCGGGAATCTTGGATGGGGATCTGGTCCTGGTCAAGCGGCAGGCCGATGCCGATTCCGGCGAGATCGTCGTCGCGATGGTCGAGGGGGAAGCGACGGTGAAGCGGCTGATCAAGAAAAAGGGAAGCCTGATCCTCCAGCCGGAGAATCCCCACTTTGATCCGATCATCATCACCGAGAAGGAAACTTCCTTCCAGATTTTGGGGAAGGTCGTCAGCCTCATTCGGCCGGCACTCTGAGTGGTTGTTGAAAATTCTTAATCTGTCATTCCCGAATGTTTAATCGGGAATCCAGTGCTTTTAGGTTCAAACGACTTCTGGATTCCCGCTTTCGCGGGAATGACGGTCTAACCCTCGTAGCTTTCTGATGAATGGGATTACCGTCTATGGACACGACCTACAAAATCGACACCCCCCTCTTCTCGGGACCGCCGGTCTCCCTGATCTCCGGGATGCCGGGCGGTGTGATCCTTTTTTGCGGCGATGCGGCTCTCTGGCAGCTTGCTTCACAAATGATCGGCTGGCGGCTTGCCCAGTCGGAGCAGGTCCTCTTTCTCGATGGAGACAACTGCTTCAACCCTTATCCGATCACAAATCTGGCGAAGCGTATCGGACACGATCCGCGCCTTTTTCTCTCGTCGATTTTTATCTCCCGCGCCGCCACCTGCCATCAGATGACCACCCTGATCACCCGGCAGCTCGGCGCCGGAATCGCCCGGCACCGTCCCCGCTTGGTTTTGCTCGCGGAGCCGCTCGCCACTTTTTATGATGAAGCGATCTCTTTCACCGAAAGAAAACCGCTCCTCTCCCGCGCAGTCAACGCCCTGGTGCGGCAAGCCCGGGAAGGGACCTGGATTGTGATTCTCACCTCCCCGCCCCCTCCTTCTCACAAGTCGGCGTCGCTTCTCTCCATGCTGCGCAACGCGGCTGACCGGCTCTTCTCCGTCCGCACCAATGAGCGGGAAATCCTCATCCGCGGAGAGAGCGCGTCCATTGCTCCATCGCAACGAACTGGGAGGCGCTGATGGGACGCACCCTCTCCACCTTTACAC
>JBASWO010000124.1:0-5588 GCA_049276515.1 Alphaproteobacteria bacterium | reverse complement strand
ATTGCCATTACCTTGCGCTGAAGTCGGCATAGTTACAGGAGCGGATACTGGTGCTTTACCACCAGCCGCAGGTGCTGCTGCTTTCGGTGCCTGAATTTGGGCGGGTGGCGCCTTTGTGACAGCAACTTTTTCAAGGCTAGCAATCGCTAAAATGCCGGCTTCGATAGGCGTTTTCGCTAAGGTGGCGGCCTTTGCCATCGCATTGATTTCTGGAGAATTGATGGCTGCAGGACCAGCACCAGATGCAGTCCAAGCTGGATCTTTGAGCTTCGTGATCAACTCATTCATGGCGCGATCGCGTGCGGCTGTACTTGAGGTCGTGCCAGGTACAGGCAACAAACGATGCACGCGGATAGCTTTGACTTTCTCAGGCATCACAAAAAACATGTCGGCTCTCGCAATCCAATCGCCGTAGAACATATGGATCTGACCTTCACGCTGTTCACGCACGTGGTCATAATCGACACGTTGACGGGTCTGGAACGAACCACCCTTCATTTCGTCGTAATAAGGATTATTGACGATCAAACTCGACACAGAATCGGGCCGCGTCGTCAAACTGGTTTGTTCAACCGCCCAGAACACACCTGAATGTTGAGTTAGGAAGTTCTTGGTATCGGTCGGATCTTCAAGACGGCCAAACAATTTAATGTTGCAGTTACCGACAATTGATTTTGCTTCCTGTTTGACGCGTTTTTCCATCGCCGGTAAATCCTGCGAAGCAAAGACAAGGGAGAAGCCAAGCGAGCGAGCCTGCGCCGCCATAACAGCCATACCTTGCGCAGTATAATAACCCACTTCGTCGAACACGGTCATAAAGCTAGATGCGGAACGCGTCTGCTTACTACCGATCGCATTTTCCCAGGAGCCTTCAACCGAATTACCAAGCGTTGCACCCATCATACCTTTGAGGCTGGCAGCAACAATTTTGCCAAGGTTAGCGGCTTCATCGCCTGATTTTTCCAAGGCAGGAATAAGAGTGACGAGAATACGACGATTGAGCACGACATCGAGCATGTCGATGTCAGCCAATTGCGCCTTAAAGATATAACCATATTCGTCGGCAAGCATTTGTAAGGAGCGCGTAAACTGCATCGACAGATAGCCGTGCTGTTGGCGAGCGACTTGCAGATCATACATGGGCTGATCAGGAGAAGGTGGACGCTCATTACCATCATTATCAAAAGCGGCATCAACGAAACCAGGCAGCGTATTTAAATAGCCCTTGAGAGCATGCGTAATACGCTCTGGCATGTTTTCATCGCGCGATAAGCGGATAATAGGCTGCATTTCAATATGATCGCGTACAACGCCGATATCTAACAACAATCCTTGACGATCGCGCTTATAAACCAGCGCAGGCATCAAGGCGAACATGAGAGCAACCGCACGTTCTTTCCACATCGCGTTATCACCGCCAGCATCCGGCATGAAACTGGTGATCATGTTGGCAAGGTAGGAACTCGAGCCGTTAGAAAACGGGTTCATACTATTGGACGTTGAACCTTCATCGGAGTTACCCGTCATGTAGTTCAAAACAAACACGTCATCGTCACGACCAAAACGTCGTGCCACAGCATATAGCGATGCCCACAGATCTGTATCAGCTTTGCCGTCCACATACACATAACCCGAGCCCCAAGCGAGGGCATTGGTCACCATGGATTTTAAACCTTCAGTCTTACCGGCACCGGTTGTACCTAGATAGAGAATGTGTGTACGTGCATCGGAATTGGTAAACCAAATTTCCTGACCATAATCTGGATTGTCGGCATCGTTGGTATTGCCAATAAAAAGAATGCCCTCAGATTTGCCAGCACCGTAAGAACCAGGGGCTGGATTACGAGGATCTGGAATGTTCGCATATTTTGGAATTTTAAAAGGCAAATGAAATGGACGGCGATACGCCCACCAGAAAAACAAGAAACCGATCAGAGCAATGATATCGGTGACATTGGCAAAGTAACCAACGGGTGCGGCCATAAATGTTGCAAACAAAGCCCCTGCCATCGCCATCGGCAATGGCTTGTCCATATATTCGGCAATACGCTGGGATACCGGCCGTACGTCACGTACCAGCCGTCGGTAAGGGGTCTGATATTTCGGGAGTGCAATTGGCACTGCGGTATCCTTACGTTAAAGCGCTCGTCTTATTCGGTTTTAAGCGCCCCTATTTTAAACCTTTTTCCTTCAAAAGTCTTTGCTCGATATGATTACATATTCGTTAAAAAACTGAGCTAAAACAGCCTATTGGGGTGGTTTAAGGACCTCATCGGCCGATAAAGGCACACCGCTTGGCATAACCCCTGACTTAGCTCCATCCGAATAGCTCAGAGGGGCTGTGGCGAGATCCGTAAGACCCCGCGTCAAAAAGCCAGGGAAATGCTGTTGGGTAAAGTAAATCGCAGCCGCAAGGCTCGCTGCTATAAGAATGAACACAATAATCACAAAGCGGAAAAAATTCGCCCATTTGCTGCGCCGCTTTTTCATCAAAACTTTTTGCACCGCCATTAAAGCGTCTTCAGCATCTTCTCGAGCTGGAAAATGAGCGATCGGAAAAAATTCGCCTTTTGGTGAGGTGATACCTAATTCCCAATCACCTTCATCACCTTGAAGTGCAATTGTGAAACTGTGATTGCGATCTAAATCGAATTTCCAGATCAAAGGCGGATCTGCGCGCTGAAAAGAGGCCACAAGATTTGAGCCTATAAGTTTGACCTTCAGCGGCAAGGGATGAAAAAAAGACATATGACCTCTCAACGCTTGGCTTCTTCGCGCGGCGGAATGGGCTGGCCAAACTGCGCCAGAAACTGATTAAGCGTTACAAGTGCTGTATCAATGCGCGGAATGGGCAATGGTTTTTTGGCATTCTGCTCGGCCATAAAGTGCGCCATAGCTGCGGCGCCTTCTGTATGAAAGGCACGACGACCAAGGTTATTGAGGGCATACCACAGAGTGCGGTCACTACCGCGCAACCAGAGGAACTGGGCGGGCGCTAAAACACCACCGCGTTGACGCGCCCAAAGTAAAATAGCCAGCATGGCAGTGGTCCGGTAAGCATGTTGGCCACCAATTTTAAGGGCTTCACCACCAACCTTAGGATCATTGAGAAGGTTTTTGACTTTAGATGCGGTCGCAACACTGAGATTGAGGCCACCACTGGGTGACCAACAAACAGCGATTTCGCCTAATAAATCGTCACTTTCTTCACGACGTTGAACGCCCTTGAGCGCGAAGGCAGCTATCAGCGCCTGGATATGTTGGGGTTGTCCCGCAACACCATTCCAACGAGGGCCAAGCTGTACAAGAAAGGCACGACGCGTCGCTTCGCGCTCAGGAATATTGTTGGTCACGGATATGCGGTGGAAAGAAATCCACTCTTCAGGCGAAAGCGCTTCGGCAAAAAGAGGGAGTTTATCGGGCACAGGTGTGCCTGGAATGCGTGCACTTGATTTGATGGGATTAAAATTAACAATAGGCGAAATAACGGGCCACATCTTCGCCTGCGTTTTGATAAAGCTTTCAAGATTATGTTTGGTTTTAAATTTATTACGCGGCGAAAAATAAACCGTATAAATTGAGAGCGCGGCAAAAATAGCAGCCAGCGGCCAATGATAATATGTTGTTACGCCGCGCTCGATTGCTGCAATAGCCACAGCTGACAAAGCAAAATAACTTAAAGCATCTTCGGCAGGAACGTTGGCAAGATAAGATGTGCCAAAACATTCTTTGGTCCAGCGCACCATGTCAGGCGATGGATTGGTATCGAGATATTTAGCGTTCTTCAACCAATCTAGGCACGGCGTGTAATTAGCGCTGGTAAAAGTATCGATTGTCCAGATTTCGACAAAACGTACCCAACGCAAAACTTCCAGAATGGGTTGTTTCAGGAAATGCCAGATCAACCAACCAATCAGAAAAAGAACGCCGCACATCAGTGCGAGAGTTACTGTTTGATCGGGGGCGCTTTGTTGTGCACTCATGCTAAAATCCGCTTCTTCACATACCAATCAAGATTGCCTGACCTCAAACCAGCCTGCAATCCCTCATTCGTTGTTAATTCTTAGCCACAGCTTTAGCAGCATCCAAATGGGCTTGTTCCACCATTTCCTTGATCATTTCACTGATCACCATGCTGATAGCACCCGATTCGACTTCGCCTTTTTCAGTGCGCAAAATAATACGACGGCGAATTTCTTGACGTGCCGAGCCCCCTGGGAAATAGCGCGCCAGAACCTGACGCGCATGAGGAGCACCAAGCGCCGTATAAAGAAGGTCACGCAGCTGAACATCTTCCGAAGATGTCGAGAGCGCCCATAATTCAACCGGCCCTAATGTATTGACGAGATGCTGTTCATACCTACCTTCATTGGTTGAAAGCAGAAGGAGAACGGGGGCACCGCTGGGGCGTGGACCTGTCAAACGATAGCGCATCACCCAACGCGCCGTATCCGAGAGACCAAAACGCTCCGCTGTTTCTGTGATAGCGGCATCTGATACAGCTGTACCGCAAATCCATACGCCAGTTGCTAAGTCGACCATGTCTTTGCTGAAATCTGACAATAATTGTGAGGCGAGTACAATTTGTACGCCCCATTTACGGCCTTCACGAACGTCGCGCACAACTTGCGAACGCACAGCCGGGGTTTTGCTGGTGCGGTGAAATTCGTCAAAGCAAATACGTTTTGGTGTTTCGCGAATATCGCGGATACGCGCTTCATGGTAGGCGTGATATTTTTCAGGTACTGAGCGCAACATATCAGGACCCAACCACCAGCTGCTGATCAGTGTGTGACGTGCAAGCATATACATAATCGCGGTTTGGCGATCTGCCATGTCATCTCCCTGAGGAGCGACGTCTTGCAAATCCACAGCTGCAACACGTGCGTTACCAATATCAAAACGCGTCACAGATGCAAGAATAGGAAATTCGCGAACGGACGATGCAATCATACGCTCAAACGCATGGATGACGGTTTCAGCCGATGAGCCGATTTGTGTTTCTTCGAGTAAGGCACGAATTTGTGGACGCCGCGCCGCGGTGACGGCATCAACTAATGTTGGAACAGCATGGCGTTGCGCCAAATAGGCTGCATGAATGGCGTTTTTCTCAAACAAAGCATCAACGACATCCCACCAATAAGGATCTTCAGGCAGATGCACATCATACTTAGCTAAAGCTTCATCAACTTCAGGCTCGATGCGCACCAAATAAGGCCGCGCTTCGGTATTCGATCCCTTATCATCGCGCCAACGATACATTTCATCGATGCAGAGACCGACCAGCTGGGTCATGCCTTCATAGGGCGCTGTTTGTCCTGGTGATGTGCAAAGCAATGTTAAAAGTTCTGATAAATAAGCGCGTTCTTCTGGTAGCGGATAGCGACAGCCGAGTTGCGTATCAAAGGGATTGACCGCGTATTCTGGCGTCATGCGTAACTTGAAATGTAAGGCTTCATGACGACGCTCAACAGGCAAAGCATCGCGGATCAAGGCAATCATACCTGCCGATGAAGGACCAATATCAAGAACGGCAATAAAGGGTAATTTAGCGGCTCCAGGCGATAGAATGGCACCAAGATTAAGCG
>JBASWO010000123.1:0-4094 GCA_049276515.1 Alphaproteobacteria bacterium | reverse complement strand
GATGCATGCAGTCTTTCTGCTTCTATTTATGCTGTTTGCTATGGATATCGTGAGTTTTATTCCCATGGCAACGCTTGCCGCTATTCTCTTTATGGTAGCCTGGAGCATGAGTGAGGTCGGCCATTTTATTCACATCTACAAATTGTCAGCTGCGGATCGGTCGGTACTACTTTTGACATTTGTTTTGACTGTTTTTGTTGATCTTACGGTGGCCATCGGTATTGGCGTAACATTGGCCTCTCTTCTCTTTATGCATCAGATGAGTAAAGCAGTCGAAATCAAGTCTGAAAAACGCCGTATGACCGATTTAATGGACAATCAGTACGAAGATGAAGCTCAACGCATGCATCTTCCTCCTGATGTTGAAGTTTTTCGAATTACAGGACCCGTTTTCTTTGGTGTGGCTAATGATCTTATGGAAACACTCAAGATCATGGGCCAGATGCCGAAAGTACTTATTCTTCGTATGCGCCTTGTGCCCTATCTCGATGCCTCTGGCGCCACAGTCATAGCCAATGTCGTTAAACAATGCTTAGCAAAGGGAACGAAGGTTATTTTGAGTGGCCCGCAAGCACAACCGCAAGAAATCCTGAAGAAAGCCGGCGTGATCGATAATGGTGCAGAAATAATTTTTAGCCCCGATTACCAAACCTCTTTAAATCTGGCGCAAACTATCGCGCGCTAAAAAATGTCCATTCGCCATAAAATCAGACTATTATCGAATTATTTAAGCCCACAAGGGATGATAAGCAAAGTTCAGAGATTAGAGAGGCAATATGCTTGATGCGGGTGTTCGCCTAACGGGAATAGGCTGCAACATCATTGTTTCACCAAAAACAGCGTTGCCCAGAAGATCAAACATTTTATCTAAAGTGAATGTTTGGCGCCGAGGCACATACTGAAGTCTTTGTAGTCGTCCCTCGATAGCCGTTTTTCTGGCTTGCACCATACATTGTGGCAAAGGTTGCGGAACAGAAACCAATGCAGCGCATGTTTTGAAAGCTTGGCGCATGTGAGTTCCCAAGCTCACTCTCTGAGGAATAGGCTTTACAGGTACACCTCTACCTATTGCTTCGGCTTTATCGAGGAGCTCATCAATACCATTTAAGATATGAGCACGAAAGACAGCTTGAGGTACTGGCTTCTTCGGGCCAAACAAAAGCCTTGCATATTTTTTGAAAGAGTCGAGGGCCCAATTTTGTAAAGCTACCTTTTCGTGAACAGGTACAACCTTGCCTGCACGCTGATCTATGCCTCTCTGGATTTCTGCCTGAAAGGCAGGTTGCAACAGCATTTCCTGACCAAGCATCAGCGTCATACATCTCTTAAAAGTCTCAGGTTGTGCTGTTTGATTGATATTCTCAAGCAGGCTATTTAATTGCTCGATATCACGGCGCTGGAAATAGAAATGTTCCTTGCGATCTCTTTTGCGCTGAGGATTTACGATATTACGTAGCGCTATTATCTTGCCTAGGTTGCCATCTGTCGAAAGAAGAGACAGTCTCATAAGAGCATTACATGCGCGCAACAGTTCTGGTTGCGAAACCTGCACGAGCCCTTCTTCGCCCGGAATACTTCTTATCGTTACTTCATATGACATAAAAAATGCTTCCGTTTAATATAGGGAACATTTTATGCATAAAGGCTGAAAGTAAAACGACTATTGGGTGTTTTTAACCATAAAATGCTGGGAAAAATTGGGTAAATGACTTGTCATTCATGAAAGTATTGATGAGGTTGATGAGCTTATAGCCTGATCGATATACTACCCACGGAATGTCAGACTTATTAAACGACAACCAACTCACTATCATCTTAAAGCATGACGAACTCTTCGAGGGGCTAGCCCCCTTATTAGAGCCTCGCCTGCAGACGGCCCTACTCGATCTTCAGATCCGTGCTGGAAATACCTTTATGGATGGCCCATGGAATGTTCCCGCAACGGGAGAAACATTCACAAATCCTGATTGCCCTCAACCACCAACAGTGAGTGAAGCAACCGTACTCTTCGAAGAAAGTTATGCAGCACTACCTGAAGACAACCCGCTGAGAAAGTCTCTAGAAGCAGTTATTAGCGAACTCGGATTTTCTCCTGTAGCACCTTTAGGAACTTCAGCGGCAGTAAGAAATCTTCCGCGCTTCCAAACTTAGGGTGTCAAAGGACCGCCATGTCCATTTTGAGGTGGGTGGCCCCAAATATCTCTGTAGCGATTATTGCCCTGCACATCGATGGGACCATTGCCATACTGATCTGTCGGATATCCACCACCTAAGACACCACCAAAATCAGCGTTTTCTCCAGGCCGCAGGGGCGCATAGCCAAGATCACTCAGTGTAGTTTCTGTAAGTGTTGGAATTGTATGTATGGGAGTTGCACTCATAATGGGTGGATCAAATATAGTCTTTACACGCCCCCACGCGTCACTTGGCCCATTACAAATAATATCTTCACCGGGAATTTCTGGGGGCATGAAATCAACAACATTCGGGTCAATTTGCAAATCTCCCAAACCTGCAATGGATGTTATGGCATCCATATCAGGTACATGAACATCTGCGATACTGAGAGACCCGGGGATATTTCCAACACCACTTAAGCCATCATGCAGATCAAATGCGCCAGCTTTAGCATCAACAATATCGCCAACAAAGTCAGCGCCAACCGCGGCGCCAGCAATACGTGCGCCCAAACCAGCTAAGCTCCATCCTGTTCTCGACATGATTACTCCAATCATTTTTTTTGATTTTCAAAATTTGTGTCGCTGACGTTAGACCCAAGAGTGATCACTGACAACCAAGTCACTTTGCTGGTGCACAATTTTTTGTTTGCGAGTGCACAATTTTTTTATTGCAGCTGCTCATCTATGTTGCACACGCTAAGCTTCTTTATGTTGCTATTCATTTTTTCGTTTTTTATTGTCGCACCACAATGCGTAAACACAATAATCAAAAAAATACTGAGAGCACTTTAGTCATTCGCGATATGGCTGGCATTGATCATCTGCGTGGCCAAATTGAAACCATCCATCCTTTACTCAAAACGAATCTGCCCGATATACGGCGTCAGTGGTGGCATTTTTGTCTATGGAAACCGGCTATGGACAGCATTTGCCGTCACAACAACAGAGTTTTTAAGCGCCATTTACCTGACAATATACTTCTCAGTGTTGATGTTGCCTTTCGACTAGCTCTTCACATGACAGGTGTTGGCAATGCCACGGATCGCTTGGTTGATGCTGTAAACACGCTGCATAAACAGCTCTTTGCCCTCAATCAACAGCTTGCTGATTACGAAGCTGAAGTTGCAGAACTTAGACGTCAAAGAGCAGCTGTTATTGCTGCTCTTGAACAGAAGATTGCTGATGATGTGATTTCTTTATCTATCAAAGTGACTTCGCTTCACTTTTTCCCCAATCCAATCACTTTAGCGTCAGCTATATGGCAAGCCGGAGAAATGGCCTCTGGCGTTCATTACGAACCTTATCGTGAGGCTGAGCGCAAACTCTCTGCTGCTATCAGAAAATATGAAGATGCGATTGCAGAAATTCATAGGAGAAAAAAACAAGCGATCCAATATATCGGAGAAGTCAATGAAGCTCTCAATGATATGCCCAAGAAGAAAGATCCAGTTCTTCAAAATTATGGCCTGATCATCGATGAGCGCGGCTTATTCGTTCTCAAGCGTGGCAGCTGGTACCGCCTCCCTTGGGATATGACTTTTGAAACATCAAAAGGTGACCGAACAGCAACAATAAATAAAACGCCAAAAATGTATGAGCTTGCCGTTTTAGATGTCGGTATTCGGCCTAACGTCACTCAGTCTCCACATTTTGCACGGTACTCTCATCTGCCACCCCTTAATGTTTCTTTTCTCCACCGCAAAACAACGCAGTATCTCTGCGGACTTAAAAATACGCGTCTCTTTGCAGAAGATGTTCGTGTCAGTGAAATGGATCACTTCGCCCGCGGCGGCTTAGGCAGATCAGGCCATACAGATACCGGCCGATTTATACCTACATTCTTTGGAGCAACACGATGGAGGCCTCACGCTCTTCACGCTTAGTTTTCGACACCTACACTTAAGTGCTTTGCCT
>JBASWO010000122.1:0-28698 GCA_049276515.1 Alphaproteobacteria bacterium | reverse complement strand
GTGTATCCGGGAAGTGTTGATACCAACGATAAGCAGTTGGAAGATGAATTGCGTGATCCCAAATGGTTTAATGCTGAGAAATATCCAGCAGTTATTTTTAAATCGACCAAAATTGAGATCACAAGTCCTACGACAGCAAAAATTACTGGAAATCTAACAATGATGGGGATCACACACCCTATGCTTTTGGATGCAACTCTTCTGGGTGCTGGTGAACATCCTATGTCTAAAAAATCTGTCCTAGGCTTTAGTGCGACCGGCGTCTTAACGCGCTCTGTTTTTGGCTTCACCAACGGCCTGCCTTTTGTTGGCGATGATGTAGCTCTTCAAATTGAAGCTGAGTTCAATAAGGTCGACTAATGCCGGTCACCACATCTGCTTCCTACAATGGTGTTGCCAAAACTTTGCATTGGCTAATTGCGCTTGGCATTATTGGTATGTTGGCCTTGGGTTGGACCATGACCAACATGCCATCTACCAATCCGGATAAATTTCTTCTCTACCAATGGCACAAATCTATAGGTATTACGATTTTGACATTAGGCGTTATCCGCTTGGTTTGGCGGTTTGGGCATACAGCACCAGCCTTACCCGCCACGATGCCACGTTGGGAACGCATCGCAGCAGAACTGACGCATGGCGTCTTTTATCTGCTGATTATTGGACTTCCTTTGACAGGTTGGGCCATGACATCAACATCCGCTCTCAATCTACCAACCCTCCTTTACAACACAATTACACTGCCGCATTTGCCGCTGATTTCTGATCTGCCCAACAAAAGAGAAATGAATCAGGCTGCAAACGAAGCCCATGAACTTCTTGCCTTCTTAGCTGCCTTTCTCATTGTTCTGCATATTGGTGCTGCCTGGAAACACCATTTGTATAATCGTGATGATGTGTTGACGCGTATGGCACCAAAATTCATGCATGGCGTTCTCAATAAATTGCGCGGCATGTCTATTGTTGTGTTGGCTCTCTTTCTCAGTACAGCATCAGCATCTGCTGCACCATGGCTTGTAGATTACGATCACAGCAAACTTGGCTTCGTTGGAGTGCAAGGCACCTCAAGTTTTGAGGGTGGTTTTAAAAAATTTGATGTTACGATTGAATTTGATCCTGCCAAACCTGAGGCGGGTAGTATCAAAGCCGTTATTCAGATAACGAGCGCTACGGCAGGCAGCGCTGAGCGTGACGCTTATCTCCCGCAGGTTGATTGGTTTGATAGCAAACAATTTCCTGAAGCTATCTTTGTCTCCAACCGTATTCATAAAACGGGTGAAAACCAATATACTGCAGACGGCACTCTCACCATCAAAGGCATCAGCCAACCTTTGGCGCTGCCCTTCAAACTAACACCTGAAAATGCCCCTTGGTGGCGCGCACAAGGTAAAGTGACATTGCTACGCAATAGTTTTCATATTGGCGAAGGCCAATGGGCCAATGAGAATTATGTAAAATTCGGCGTTGATGTTGTCATTGATATCGCCGCTAAACCAGCCGGCTAAATCTTACTGAACCGAATATTGCTTTTCATACCAGAGGAAATGCAAAAAACCTGGATGCACCTTCATGGTGATTCTACTGACACCGGGCTGTAATCGCTCATAGTCACTGCGATTAATAGGCAATCTCTTGGACCCACTTAAATCCAAAAAAGCCAAAGGTGATGCGTCTGGATTATCAATCATGACATGATAACGCGTCGTGCGTTTTTTTGTTGTCGTATATTTTTTTGTGATCTCAAAAGAACGGTTTTCAGCTTCTGAATGATCAAAATACTGATTGGCCAGAAGACTGAGGCCCGTGACAAGAATTGTAAAACCCACAATAGGAAAAACCATACTGCTATATTTCATGCGCGATCTGCCATCCTCTGTTTCATCCACCAAAGGCTCAGGCCAATAAGGGTTATCGCCTGCATACCAGGTTACAAGGACAGTGATTGTGGGAAAAATGAGGACGCAAAGAAAAATGAAGGCTTCGTAATTACGAAAGATGTGCACAGAGCCACAGGCAATACTGCCAGCAACAAGACAAATGATTGCCGCCCAATCACTGGGTCTATATTTTCTTCTTTTACGCCCGAAACGAAGCATTATTGATCCTGAGCATAGAGTGCCTGACGTTGTTTTTCATCAAAGCTATAGTTTTTATTACAAAACTCGCACGTCACATTGATCACGCCATTGACGGCCAAATCTTCAATTTCTTGGCGGGGCAAAGATTTGAGCATGCCTTCAACCCGGGTTGCAGAACAACGGAATTGGTGGCGGAAAGTATGCGGCTCAAACACGCGCACACCTTCTTCATGAAACAAACGATAGAGAAGATCATTCGGATCCAGCATGGGGTCAACAAGTTCCTCAGACGTACACGTTCCCATCAACATCATAATGCGATGCCAGTCCTCTTCGTTTGAGGTATCGCTGACATAACCAATACCGCCTTCGCGGGGCATTTGCTGCAACATCAAACAACCACCATGCCAACGACCATGATCATCGCGTTTAACTGCCGCCATAATACCTGTGAGCAATTGTTCGGACTGACGGAAATAATGTTGTACGGCTTCAGCTAAAGTACCGCCGGTTAATTCAACGATGCCTTGATAACGATCATCTTGTTTTTTCTGATCAATTGTAAAAGCCAAATAGCTTTGAGCACCAAAAAGCTTGGTATTTTTTTTCTTACCATCCAGTTGGTCTTTATCGAACTGGGCATATCCGCGAATGCCGCCATCACTCATGACATCAGCAACCAAAAGACGAACGGGTCCCTCGCCCTTGGCCTGAAAAGTGAAGACGCCGTCATATTTAAGAGCTGTTGCCAAAGCTGAGGCGATCACCATGGCCTCGCCTAAAAGTGTGCCAATAATATCGGGATAGGCATGCTGATGTAGAACCAGATCAAGGGCTGGACCCAGGCGTACCAAGCGCCCTCTAAAAGCACCGGATTCGAGCTGAAAAGGCTGCACGCAATCATCTGTTAAACTACTGATTTTACTCACATTTTTCCCCTAACATTATTTGGGAACATTCCATTGACTTTAAGCCTCCGCAACGCCTAGTTTCTGCCCCGCCTAGAGTAGAGTAAAGGTGGGTCGGAGACCTCCGCCCATCTTCAGGCATTGGCTGCCGGGGTGGCGTCTTTGATCCGCGTATCAGACACGATATCCCGGCCCCGATGCCAGCCTCCTTCAGCATAGACGAACCCAATCATCCTGTTAAGCTGGGAATATATGCAACTGCCTTCTATGCCCCCACTGCCTTCCCTCAAAACCTTCAAGAACATGGCCATCTCGATTGTTACGGCCATTGTGATTGTGGTTGTCGGCTGGTGGGGTTTATGGTCCTTAGCTGCTGCGCAATATCGTCATGTCATTGATGGCTGGATCGAATCTGGTCGCGCCAGTGGATATGAAATCAGTTATGCAGACCGCCAACTTTCAGGCTTTCCACACGAAATCGTTTTGCGTTTTAGCAATGTAAAGTGGAAGAATACTGACAATATTATTTTCCACGCTGATGATATTGACATTGCCGCCCTGCCTTGGCGCTGGGATGTGTTCGATGCCTCCTTTAAACATCGCGTGCAAATTGATGCGCCTATTGATGCTGAAGGACACGCTCTCATTTTAGCGGGTGAAGATGGTCATGCACGCATCGAACTTGATAAAGATGGCTTCTGGCGCTTCAGCCATATTTCTTTGGCCAATGCACAATTCGGTCAATCACCAAACTATGTTGCTAAGGCTGGTTATTTAGACGCCACAGCAACACGCCCCGATATTCCGCCGCAAGATCACCATGAAGTCGGTTTGACCCTCACCGGCGAAGCTCACAACGTCACTTTACCTACCGCAATGCCAACGCCTTTTGGTTTGAATATGCCTCGTGTTGATGTGGATATACGCATCATGGGTGTTGTGCCTGATTTCCGCAAAGAGGAATCTGTTCAAGCCTGGAACAACGCTATGGGCATTGTTGAATTTGATAAATTGCATATGGATTGGGGTCCTTTAAAACTAACCGCCCGTGGCACTATGGGCTTTGATGATGATCTACAGCCTGAAGGTGCTTTCTCAGGCGCCATCGATAATCATGAAGATGTTTTAAAAGCTCTGATGGATCATGACTTCATTGCGAAGCGTCAAGAAGCGATGCTGAATTCAGCTCTTAGTCTTTTTGCTAAACCATCGAAGTTCTCTGGTGCAGCTGGCATTGAAATCCCCATGACCGTGCAACTGGGCGGACTATTCTTGGGCCCGGTTCGTATTTTCACATTCCCTGAAATCGAATGGCCTGGAAGAGCACCAACTCCTCCGGCTCTTCCTGATCAAAGCGCAGCCCCTGTTGATGGTATGCCTTTGGAAACTCCAGCTGTAGCTATACCTTCTACGGCACCCGCTACAGCACCTGCGCCACTACCTGATGTCATCCCTGTACCATCAACAGTACCGATGACACCTGAAGCGCCGGCTGCGCCTTAATTCCACATCAATTTTTCTTCGAGCTTGCGCGCAGCGCTGAAGAATTCCTTCTTCGCTTTTTTGGAATATGGGTTCTCACGTTCAATGGCGCGGAACAATTCCTCTGAGTCATAACGGATCATCTCCACCATTTGCTCAAGATATTCATAGGTTTTTGTGGTGAAGCGGAATTTCGGCAGATCAAGCGCCACAACCACTTTCATCAATAAATGGGTCAAGCCTTGGACATAAGCCAGTTCCTTATCATGCTCTTTGGCTGTCGTCAGATGAACATTCAGTTTCAGTTTTTGTGCCAAGAATTTAGCAACACATGGCGCTCTGTGGCCGCGTACATTAGTAAGGGCAATGTTGAGGCCCTTAATACCGTTCTTACCTGTTTGGGGACCAAAGAGAGGATGTGTGCCGATAACATCAACATATTTTGGCAAAATCTTTTTCATTTGCATCGTTGGCTTAATTTTAACGGAGGCCACATCGATCACTAAAGCACCAGGCTTTACGTAACCTGCAATTTGTTTCAGAGCTGCTTCTATTTGTTGTACCGGAACAGCAACAACAACAATCCGACAGGAGGCCGCATCTTCAAGTGTACCAACACGCGCCTTGTGCGTTTTAGCAATAACTTTCAGATTACGCTTCGCATCAAACAAAGTGAGATTGAAGTATGGCGCTAAGTGTTTTGCCATGAAGGCGCCGAAAGCGCCGACGCCGATAATGCCGAGAGATTGTTTTGCCATGCGTAGATTTTTAGCGGCGTCCGGACTTTAGTGGAACAGCATAACCGCCCAAAGGTGCGAGATGCTGCAAGCGACTGCCAAGCATGGCGCGCAAGCGTGCGAGCCGCGTATCAGCGCGACCAACATAGCCTTCTGTTTCGACCAAATACGCAGTTGGAGCTGAGCCACCCCGACCCAAGCTTTGAGCCAGCATTTGGCGCACTTTATAGCCTGCTTTGCTCAGCAAACGACGCATTTCGGCTTCAGGCACATGCACACATTGCATAGCTAAAAAGCTGTGATCATCGCCCGTAAGCTCGGGATATAGCTTACCCACGATAAGACCCATGGGCATGGCGTTACGCGCGTTGCTGCGACCTGGTTTGACGCTTTCAAAAGGAAGGCATGCAAAAACCGTTAATACGTTTTTCTTATCCGCAGCAAGTAAAGGCCACCAAGCATCTTTGTCATTGGCTGATGGTGGTGGAACAACTGCTACTGTTGCTTTGTTAGCTTGGACTGCCTTGATAGCAGCTGTGGCTGATGGTGTTTCCATCAAAGGCGTGAAGGAACCATAATGATCACGGGCGACGTCCCAAAGATCAGGACCTTTTTCTGGTGTGTAGACGGCAACTTTCAAGCCGCCTTCCATCATCGTGAAACCAGAAATCAACTCGCGCCATACGCGCACCACTAAACCTTCAGGCAATTTACCTTGAGGACGACCGACTAATGCACGAAGCATTTGAGCTTCGCGGCCCGGACGGATGTAAATATGTTGCTTACCTTTGAGCTTGCGTACCTGATCGATAATTTCAACACGATCACGCAGCAAATCATGCAACGTGGCATCGATACGATCAATTTGTGCGCGCAAATCTGCAAGCGCCTGTTTATCGGGGTTAACGGCAACGGTCTTGAGAGCCATGGGTGACAACTTTCACTATCTTACATCTGGGAGGTCGAAGGACTTAAACTAGGCCAAAATTGGCTAAAAGTCCAAGTTTTCCGGCAGTTTACTGAGGGATAACCCGCCCTGTTGGCAAAGGATTTGAAGAAACAGGCATTTGCAGTGGCAAAATCAGGCGATGGGACGCTGCTTTGGTTTTGGTTAAGAGCGGGGCATAAAGCTGTTTTCCGGCTTCTAAAAGTAACAAACCACCAAAACCCGGGAAGAAACGTGCACCATATTTTTCAAAAAAATCTGCCAACGTTAAGAGCAATCTTGATTGTGAGGGCGGCATGTATAAAGAACGCCACATGCGATCAACAAGAAAGCCATGATCTCGCAGCGTATCTTTAATCTGTGATGAGGAATAAGGCTGACCCGTTCCAAAGGGCGTGCCATCGCTATGCGCCCACAGTCCGCGGCGATTAGGGACAATCACCAATAGTCTTCCACTATTTTTCAATACACGCCAAATTTCGCGCGACATCCCATGCGGATCATCTGCACCCTCCAAACCATGCATGATGATGACGCGATCTATTGAGGCGTCCGGCAGAGGAAGATTATTGGCATCAACGAGCGCAGAAAGATTGGGACCTTCACGAGGCCAGAAAGAAACACCCTGCACAGCCGGCATCATAGGAAGAATGGCACCTGCTTCTTCAAGAAGCGGACGCAAGAGCGGTGTGCCATAGCCAAGCGCCAAAACACGCTCGCCGCGCAACTGCGGCCAAATCTCTCTGAGACGCAAACGCAACAAACGCCGCGCCGTCTGACCAAGCGGAGAGAGGTAAAACTCCCGTAAATCAACGATATCTGTATGCATTAACTTCCTTTTAGCATGATTCCGTTGAAACTGCGACGCATGTCATTTCAGGTCGATCTCATACCCGCTTTTGCGGACAATTATATCTATTTAGTCAGCGATAGCGATATTGGCCTTGCCATGGTCGTTGATCCTGGCGATCCCGAGCCTGTATTGCGCGAATTAAAGAAGCGCGACTTACATCTCTCCCTTATTCTGAATACGCATCACCATAAAGATCATGTTGGTGGCAGTGAAAAATTACAGCGCGAGTATGGCGCCCCGATTATTGGTCCTGAGAAAGAACGAGCTCGTATCACCAACATGTCACGCGCTGTTGTGAACAATGATCACATTACTTTTTCAACTCTTCGTGGACATGTCATTGAAACGCATGGTCATACAGCTGGACACATCTCTTTTTATTTTCCCCAGATTAAAGCTTTGTTCTGTGGAGACACTTTGTTTTCTTTAGGATGCGGACGTCTCTTTGAAGGCACCGCGGCTCAGATGTGGGCCTCACTCTCAGCCCTGCGCAGCTTGCCTGATGACACACTGATTTACTGCGGTCATGAATATACAGAAGCCAATGCCAAATTTGCGCTAGCCATCGATAAGAACAACACAGCGCTTCAAGCCCGCGCAAAACAAGTCGAACACTTAAGAAAAGAAGGTAAACCAACCTTGCCATCTAATATGGCAACTGAAAAAGCGACCAATCCTTTCCTCAGGGTTGATAATCCAGAGTTCCAACAGATATTGACGAAAAAAGGTTTGGCATCGCAAGGCACTGACCCCGCAGCTGTCTTTGGTGGCCTGCGAGCAGCTAAAGACAAATTTAGCGATAATTAATTAGCAAAAAATATTACAAAGCTTTTTGCAACACCGAGAGGCGCGCAATGCGCACAACTTCGGGCCACTGACAAAGCTTTTCAACTTCTTCTAATGTAGCCCAACAGACTTCATCAACATCAGATCGCGCTTTAGCTTTACCTTCACGCGATTCAGCTGCAACTTCTATGAGTGTATAGTGATACTCGATTTTCTTTTTAGTATCTTTGGTCATGGCATCTATGGCCGTGATAATACCAAGAGGCGTAATATCAAGATCGGTTTCTTCGCGCGCTTCACGCACTGCGGCTTGCATGATGGTCTCTCCTAATTCTTGGACACCACCCGGTAAACTCCATTCGCCTTTTCGTGGTTCTTTGCCGCGCTTAACCAGTAAGATTTTATCTTCACGCCAAATGACAATACCAATACCAACAACCGGCTTATCGGGGTAATGGCGGCCATCGCCACCAGATTTTTTTGGAGTTTTTTTCGCTACCTTGGCCATCAGGTCAGATATTGCGCGCCATTGACAGTGAATGTCGCACCTTGAGCAAAGCTGGCTTCTTCACTCGCCAAGAACACTGCCATAGTGGCGATTTCTTCAGGTTTCCCTAAACGCTTCATAGGAATTTTAGCAACGATCTTTTCCAAAATGTCAGAGGGTACAGCCCGCACCATATCCGTATCGATATAGCCAGGTGCAATCGCATTAACTGTTATGCCTTTAGCTGCAGACTCTAAAGCGAGAGCCTTCGTAAAACCAATCACGCCAGCTTTCGCAGCTGAATAATTCGTCTGACCCGCTTGGCCTGCCTGACCGTTAATTGAACTAATATTAATAACCCGGCCCCAACCTCGTTTACGCATACCTTCAATCACAAGACGTGTCATATTGAACATAGAGTTCAGATTGGTATGAATAACGTCATTCCATTGATCCACTTTCATGCGATGAAGCGGCACATCACTCGTGATTCCAGCATTGTTGACAAGAATATCGATGGGGCCCAGGGCCTTTTCAATCGCCGCAACACCCTTTTGACATTCAGCAAAATCACCAACATCAAATTTAAAATGTGGCACGCCCGTTTTCTTGGTGAATTTTTCAGCGGCCTCGTCATTGCCATGATACGTAGCGGCAACCTTATACCCAGCCTTACTTAAGGCCGTTGCAATAGCAGCACCTATGCCGCGTGTTCCACCCGTAACGACAGCAACTTTTGGCATCAGTGCTCCACACACATAGCAATACCCATACCACCACCAATGCAAAGGGTGGCGAGACCCTTCTTAACTTGACGCTTTTGCAGTTCATGAAGAAGGGTCACAAGGACGCGTGTACCTGAGGCACCAATCGGATGCCCGAGAGCAATCGCACCGCCATTGACATTGACTTTGGATGGATCCCAACCCATTTCTTTATTCACAGCAGCAGCTTGCGCCGCAAAAGCTTCGTTGGCCTCAATCAAATCGAGATCAGCTGCTTTCCATCCTGCCTTTTCAAGCGCGGCTTTGCTTGCAGGAATTGGTCCTGTGCCCATGACAGCAGGATCAACACTGCGCGTTGCCCATGAAGCAATACGTGCAAGCGGCGTAAGGCCGCGCTTTTTAGCTTCTTCTGCCGTCATCACAACGACAGCTGCTGCACCATCATTAATACCAGATGCATTCGCAGCCGTTACCGTGCCATCTTTTTGAAAAGCTGGTTTTAATTTAGCCATCGCTTCCATGGTTGAGCCAAAGCGCGGAAACTCATCTTGCTCAACTCTGGTTTCATTACCTTTTTTATCTTTGATAATGATCGGAATAATTTCCTCTTTAAATTTTCCAGCTTTGATTGCGGCTTCAGCCTTGTTCTGTGAAGCCACAGCAAACTCATCTTGCATCTGACGGCTGATGCCGAATTGCTGGGCAACATTTTCGGCTGTTGTGCCCATGTGATAATTATTGAACACATCCCATAGGCCATCTTTAATCATTGTATCGATCATTTCAGCATTGCCCATGCGCACACCATTGCGCAGATGCATAGAATGATGAGACTGGCTCATGCTTTCCATACCGCCAGCGACAACGATCTCCTGTTGGCCGGACTTAATGCCCATATAGGCATTTGCAACAGTGCGCAGACCAGAGCCACAAATTTGATTGACGGCATAGGCTGTACGCTCCTTAACACCCGCTGCCATTGCCGCCTGACGCGCAGGCCCCATACCCTGACCAGCCGCTAAAACTTGTCCCATAATGACTTCGCAAACATCTGTTCCTGAAACTTTGGCGCGTTCCATTGCAGCTTTGATGACTTCAGCGCCAAGGAGATGGGCGGGAAGAGAGCTAAGCGCACCATTAAAGGATCCGATGGCCGTGCGCACGGCACTTACAATGACAATATCTTGGCTCACTTGGTACTCCCGGATAGAGGGAAAGAATGATGGCTGTGACCATAAAACGGCCATGCCAATGAATCAAGTTAAGGCCTATTACTCTTGTGTCAGGGGTAAACGCAGAACGAAACGGGCGCCAATGGTGCCGCCATCACTATTCTTTATATTTTCCGCCCAGATTTTACCCCGGTGTGCCTCAACAATTTGTTTTGAAATACTGAGGCCAAGCCCAGAATGGGTTCCAAACTTTTCTTCCTTGGGGCGCTCACTGTAAAAGCGATCAAAAATAGCATCTAGCTTATTATCAGGAATGCCGGGGCCATTATCTTCAATAGCAATACGCACAAAGCGCCCATCGCGCTGCGCGGAAGCCAAAACCTTTGTATCAAGAGGAGCAAAGGACAAAGCATTTTCAATTAAATTTTGCAGAACCTGTACGAGACGAACCTCGACGCCCATGACATTTAAAGGGCCTTTCACGGGCTGCAAAACAACTTCAGCATGCGATATTTCTTCATGACCAGGCTGATGATAAAAATCAACCAGGGCTTCTAACATGCGAACGACATCAATTGGCAAAGCTTGATCACGGCTAAGTTCAGCATCCAGACGTGATGCACTTGCAATATCAGTGATGAGGCGATCAAGCCGATCGACGTCATCCCGAATAACCATCATGAGTTTACGCTGCGCCGCTGGATCCTGAACTTTTTCCGTTGTCTCAACAGCACTGCGTAAAGAAGTCAGTGGGTTTTTAATTTCGTGTGCAACATCAGCTGCAAAATTTTCGATAGCGCCGATACGTTGCGCTAAAGCGGCAGTCAAATCACGCAAAGCACCCGATAAATCGCCAATCTCATCATTACGATCTGTCATATTGGGGATAGCATCCCGATTGAGAAGACTGGCTGTGCCCGCGAGCCCCACAATTTGCATCTGGCCATGCCGCAAACCTTCAGCAGCCATCGCTAATAAGCGGATAGGTCTTGCAATCGCCCGCGCCAAATAAAGCGAGAGCAAAATGGTAATCATCATTGTTATGCAGAAAAGTTTGAGAATATCGATACGTACCGTAGCAATGGCCTTATTAATATTAGCATCTGAGCGCGTCATCAACACAACGCCCAGTGTCTTTTTATAATGCTGCACCGGAACAGCGGCTGCCAGGGTGAGACCATTTTTTGGCGTGCGCCAAACTTGTACTGCCATTTCACCTTGCTTAGCACGACGCACAACTTCGTACTGATCGCCACGCGTCATTTCTTCTTCGTCATAAAGAGGATATTCATGACGCTCATGAATAACGTCGATCATATCAAATAAGCGACCAACCGTTTTGGCGACCCAAGGCGGATATTCATCTTGTTGCTCTGAGACTGTCTCTAAGGGTGCCTTCGCTTTTTTACTGAGAAGCGTCCGGCTATCAGCCAACTGCGCATCGCTGTTATCAAAGAGACGTGTGCGTGTTTCAGTGGTTTCTGCCAAACGCCGTACCATCAAACGCGCTAATAAAGGTGAAAGGATGCTGCGGTCATCATCGGCAATAACGATCGCACCTTCTGATACAGCACTTGTAATGATGCGCGATTGCAAAAGAAGCGCGTCAAGCTCTGTTGCTACAATGCGGTCCTGATAATGACCGAGATAGAGTAAACTACCGACCAAAATGGCGAGCGCCATGACATTGACGGCAAGAATACGCAGAACAAGTGGCGACAGATGGCGCGCACCTCCGGCAACTTCATCCGAGCCGCGCCATAGCCACCATGTATGAGGACGATCCTGCGTATCCGGCGAAAACTCAGCTTTCGCGGTAGCGGTAACCGACTCCATAAAGCGTTTCAATTTGTGCAAAATCGTCATCTACTTCTTTGAATTTTTTGCGAAGGCGTTTGATATGACTGTCGATGGTGCGATCGTCAACATAGATCGACTCACCATAAGCAGCATCCATAAGCTGATCACGACTCTTAACATGTCCTGGACGTGCAGCCAAAGCCTTCACAAGCAGGAACTCAGTTACAGTGAGATCAACTGTTTTATTTTTCCATGTACAAACATGGCGTGCGCCATCAAGCACCAGATCACCACGCGATACAATATTTCCTGGATCTGTATTGGCTGGCTGCTGCCGCGCCTGCTCACGACGCAACAGCGCGCGAATACGCTCCATCAGCAAACGTTGTGAGAATGGCTTTTTAATATAATCATCTGCGCCCATACGCAGGCCCATAATTTCATCAACCTCTTCATCTTTCGATGTTAGGAAAATAACAGGCATGGTCGCGGTGTTGGGCGATTGCTTCAGACGTTGCAAAAGCTCCATGCCGTTGAGGCGTGGCATTTTGATATCGAGCACCGCAAGATCAGCGGGATTTTGTGTAAGACCGCGTAGAGCTTCATCGCCATCAGGGTAAGTCTTAACGAGAAAACCCTCAGCTTCCAGCGCCATACTGACGGATGTCAGAATGTTACGATCATCATCTACCAATACTATGGTCTGCCCAGACATAACCCCTCCTCAAACGACCCCTCTTTCATACCGATTATCTGAGGCAGAAAAAGTGGTTAAATTCGGGCAACTTAACCTTAAGCCAGCACCCTTATTTCACGGATATACTTACATTATTTTATTCGGGAGGCGAAACTATTTGAGACTGGATAGGCCCATGTGATATAGAGGCGCCGCTCCGATAGGCGGAGCTTAATAATCTTAATTATCTTATCGTTATCGGAGAAAAATCTATGCGCCTTCAAAGCCTTAAACTGCAAGAAGACGTCAACGACAACATCGCTTCAACCCCTGTATCGATCGCCATGGAACAAAATCTCCGTCAAATCGGCATTAACGGCCTTTCCGCCGTTTACGCCAACCTGTCGCCTGCCCAACTTTATGAAGTCGCCTTACAGCGCAATGAAGTTCAACTCAGCGCTGATGGTGCCCTCGTCGCTAAGACCGGTGTTCACACAGGTCGCTCAGCTCAAGACAAATATGTCGTACGCGATTCGAGCAATGCGAATGACATCGAATGGGGCAAGGTAAACCAACCTTATGAACCAGCAAACTTTGATGCTTTGAAAAAGCGCATCCAAGAATGGCTGAAGGGCAAGGAAGTATTCGTACAGGACCTCTATGCAGGTACTGATGAAACCTACCGCATGCCAATCCGCATCATCACAACCAATGCATGGCACAATCTGTTCGCACGCAACATGTTTGTTCGTCCAACAGCAGAGCAATTAGCCAAAGGTCATGAACCTGCGTTTACAATTTTGCATGTTCCTGAATTTGAATGCGATCCAAAGATTGACCAGACACGTAGCAGCACCTTTGTGATGCTCAATCTCGGTCAGAAAATGGCTATGATCGGCGGCACATCTTATGCCGGCGAAATCAAGAAGACCATTTTCTCAGTTATGAACTATGTATTGCCGCAAAAAGGTGTTCTGCCAATGCACGCTTCCGCCAATATCGGCGAAAAGGGTGATGTGGCAATCTTCTTTGGTCTCTCTGGCACAGGTAAAACCACTTTGTCAGCTGACAGCTCACGGACACTGATTGGTGACGACGAGCATGGCTGGAGTGATCACTCAGTGTTTAATTTCGAAGGCGGTTGCTATGCAAAAGCTATTCGTTTGAACCCTAAGCAGGAGCCTGAAATTTTTGCAGCATCACGCCGCTTTGGCACCGTGCTGGAAAACGTTGTTATGGATCCCAACACACGCGAAGTTGATTTCGATGATAACAGCTTGGCTGAAAACAGCCGTTCTTGCTATCCCGTCGACTTTATTCCAAATGCTTCAGAAACAGGCATTGGTGGCATTCCACAGAATGTTATCATGCTGACATGCGACGCTTACGGCGTGCTGCCTCCAATCAGCAAGCTGACAACTGAACAAGCGATGTATCACTTCCTCTCTGGCTACACAGCACGTGTTGCTGGTACAGAAAAAGGTGTTACAGAACCTACAGCTACATTCTCAGCATGCTTTGGCGCTCCTTTCATGCCACGCCCAGCTGATGTTTACGCAAAACTGCTCGGTCAGAAGATTGCCTTCCATAAGGTCAATTGCTGGCTGATCAACACGGGTTGGTCCGGTGGTGGCGCTTTAGAAGGTGGTCAGCGTATGCCGATCAACGTCACACGTACTTTGTTACGCGCTGTCCTCTCAGGTGATTTAGCCAAGGTTAAGTTCGTCAATGACGGCACCTTTGGTTTACAAGTTCCAGAAACAGCAGAAAACGTTCCAACCGAAATGTTGCACCCACGCGACATGTGGAAGGATAAGGCTGCTTATGATGCAACAGCTAAAAAGCTGATTGGTCTCTTTACCGAAAACTTCAAGAAGTTTGAGGAAAAGGCTGGTTCTGAAATTACCAAGGCCGGCATGGGTCAATAAGACCTCTTCCTCTTGGAAAAACAAAAGCCGGCAGAGCAGTCTGCCGGCTTTTTTGTTGCTAAAAACCTTGAAACTAAAGGACAAACTTAACTCTTCCCCCCAAGCATTCCTTTGGTTATACATAGCCGCCAACATCTGGAACCTTAGTGATTAGGACAATGTATGGCGCAACCACTCCGCGAAGCTTTAACATTTGATGACGTACTTCTGGTGCCTGCAGCATCAAGCGTCTTGCCCGCAGATGTCTCAACTGCCACACGCCTTACCCGCACAATCAATCTTGGTATCCCTCTTGTGTCCGCTGCCATGGATACAGTTACAGAAAGCGCTCTTGCTATTGCCTTAGCGCAAGCCGGGGGCATCGGTGTCATTCACCGCAATATGCCAGCGAATGATCAAGCTGAAGAAGTCCGCAAAGTAAAACGCTATGAGAGCGGCATGGTCGTCAATCCCATCACGATTACACCCGACGCACCTCTCGCGAATGCTCTTAAGCTTATGGCGGACTATCATATCTCTGGTATTCCCGTGGTTGAGAAACCATCAGGAAAATTAGCCGGTATCCTCACAAATCGTGATGTACGCTTTGCAAGCAATATGCAGCAAGCCGTCTCTGAATTGATGACCAAAGATAATCTGATTACCGTACGCGAAGGTGTTGCACATACCGAAGCTAAGAGCCTTTTGCATAAGCACCGTATCGAAAAACTTCTCGTCGTTGATGATAACTACCGTTGCATCGGCCTCATCACCGTCAAAGATATTGAAAAAGCGCGCCTCTTCCCAAATGCCTGCAAAGATGATCAGGGACGTCTTCGTGCAGCAGCAGCTGTGGGTACAGGTCCTGATGGCCTGCATCGTGCTGAAGCTTTAACAGACGCTGGGTCCGATGTGATCGTTGTTGATACAGCACACGGCCATTCTGCCCGCGTGATTGATCAGGTTAAACAGGTCCGTAAATTGTCAAATAATACGCAGATTATTGCAGGTAATATCGCAACTGCTGATGCTGCCAAAGCTCTCATCGATGTTGGCGCTGACGCTGTCAAAGTAGGTATTGGCCCAGGCTCGATTTGCACAACGCGTATCGTTGCTGGCGTTGGTGTACCTCAACTGACTGCTATCATGGATGTGGCTGAAGCTTGCCGTAAGCAAAATATTCCCGTCATTGCTGATGGTGGCATTCGTTATTCCGGTGAAATTGCAAAAGCTATCGCAGCCGGTGCTGACGCCTGCATGTTGGGCTCAATGTTTGCTGGTACTGATGAAGCACCCGGTGAAGTTGTTATGTTTCAAGGCCGTTCTTACAAGAGCTACCGTGGTATGGGCAGTGTGGGCGCAATGGCTGGCGGATCAGCTGATCGTTATTTCCAGAAATCAGATGGTGATAATAATAAGCTCGTGCCCGAAGGTATTGAAGGCCGCGTTCCCTATAAAGGCCCTGTTGATCGCATCGTACATCAGATGATCGGCGGCTTGCGCGCCGCTATGGGCTACACAGGCTCGGCATCGATCAAAGATTTGCAAACCAAGGCTCAATTCGTGCGTATTACGGGTGCTGGCTTACGCGAAAGCCATGTGCATGACGTGCAGATTACCGCCGAAGCGCCAAATTACAGAGCTGAATAGTTTTTAGTACGTTAGTTTTTAAGGAGATTGTTATGGGTGATGATGATTTTGAATCGCCATATCCATCTGTACCCAGGCGTTTATCGCCAGCAGAATGGTTTGTGATGATGAAGTGGTATTCCACAGGCAAGATGCCTTCACGCCAAGTCGACGCAGAAAACCTTCTCGCCGATTTTCGTGCCAATCCGCTTGCTGAATTTGTAAAATCAACACAAGAGCTTTGCGGGCGAATAGAAAATCCTGAAGCACAGCGTTTATTTGAAAGATTTTCTGACCCTAATTCTCAGCAATATCTAGATATTTACATGATGAGAGCTGCCATTTTAATTTGCGATCATTTTATCGATGCGATTAGCGTATCACGATTAACCATTGATCGCGGCCTTGCGACTTTTGGTCGTAAGCTTTTTATGGAAAGAAGCCTGCGCTAAAAGAGCCTATTGTATTGGGTGCGCTTCCTGCTTTGCATTTACTGGTCTAAAACGCGCCAAATAAGTCGGCACAATAAGCTCTAACGCTGTGGCCTGCATATCAAGATCACGGAACGTTTTGCCGCCCTTCACTACATTATCGCTTTTCAGCATCAGCACCTGATCACAAGTGAGCATGGGCTGCGGCGCCAACTGCAAGAATATTGCCTTAAAACTCGCTAAGGCCCACGGCATATTTATGAGGGAACGCTGGCGGTGCGTAACCTCAAGAATGTATTCAAGCAATTGGCGAAAGCTATAAACCTGAGGTCCACCGAGCTCGAACAGCTGTCCCGCTGTCTCCGTTTTTTCGAGAACTTTGCATATGGCGTGCGCAACATCATCAACATAGACGGGCTGAAACTTTGTAAGACCACCACCGATTAAGGGCAGTGCCGGAGAGAGTTGAGCAAGGCCTGCAAATTTATTGAAAAAATTATCTTCAGCTCCAAAAACAATGCTGGGGCGTATAATGGTGGCTTTCGGATAAAATGTTTTAATCGCTTGTTCACCCGCTGCTTTGCTTTGCGCATATTTGGATGCAGCATGATCATCAGCACCTAAGGCTGACATATGTATAAGATGTTTAACCCCACGTTCTTTGGCTGTGCGTGCAATGCGTGCTGCAGCTTCGACATGCAATGCTTTAAAATTGTTTCGACCTTTTTCAAACAAAATACCAAGAAGGTTAATAACAATATCAGATTGTCCAATGGCCTCCGCAACATCCGTATCACTGCGGACCGAACAAGGAATGGGTACAATCTGACCTACATTGCCCATCGGTTTCAAAGGCAATGTTTTTTCTACATCACGCGTTGCCACGCGAATGATGGCGCCGGTTTTAGCTAGACGACGAATGAGCGCGCGACCAATAAAGCCGCTGCCGCCAAAGATGGTGATTTGTTGAGGCACTGAACTATCCTTTGAAAAACAACTCATCATAGCAATGCATGAGGAGTAGCAAAAGTCCTTGTTGTTCTTGACTTTAACCCCTCATTCACCTACCAAAACCCTTCTGTGCCCAGGTGGCGGAATTGGTAGACGCACTAGCTTCAGGTGCTAGCGGCCGCAAGGTTGTGGGGGTTCGAGTCCCTTCCTGGGCACCACTTTTTACTCAATCCTTGAGCTGTAACTCTTCCAAAATGGATGCCGCGCGTAAGATAAAAGCTAATAGCTTTTGTTCCTGCGTAATATGGAGAGGCAACATTGAGAGAAACAATGACGCTTCGTAAAGGCGGATACCATACATATCAACTCCTGCCGTGCGTAACCTCTCAATAAATATCTCCTTAAATGGCTCGACGTTGAAGCCGTCCGTTTCGATCTTTAAGTTGAGCTGATTACCTTCAGTAATCTGAATTGAGAATAAATCATTATTGATCCAATCATAATCACCCAAAATAGAATGCGAGAGTTTAGCAAAATCATAAAGCGCATCTGTCCATAATTCATCTTCGGTTGTTGCACCCTTAGGATCTACCAAGCGTAAGGCATTTGCTGTCGTGTCATAGAGCATATTAGAAAAGCACAAATCACCATGACCAATGACAACTCTTCGTTCCTGACTGTCCCTAAGCACATAGGCTTTATAGAGAGCCACATATGTATCAACGAGTTGCTGTAATGACTCGTAGCGCGTTCCCTGACGAATAAGGTTGTTGAGTTTTTCATAGACAGGGAATTTTTTAATTTGCTCAATGCGCTCAAGAAGCTTTGTGAGATAAAGAGCGTCACGTCTTTGACAGTAAAGCACTTCATCGACAGTTTTGGTGGGGCGTGATGTGATAAAAACCATGATTTTATTGAGTAAATCATTGAATTTTTGAACTGTGAGCGCACCATGGATCCATTGCAACGCAACGTCCGGTACCATGAGACGCTTCATACTGTAAGAAGCTGCTGTGCCTTGAACCCGAAAAGCAAAAGGTTCGACAAACCATTTTTTGAACTCGGCTGGCAACAAATGATAAAAATCATGTTCTGCTTTTATCTTGGGAACATTCTCAGATTGTTTAATAACGTTATTGGCACCCATCTTTACGTTATTAAAAAAGCGAGCTTCAAAACCGCTTGATATGAAACGCAGACAATTTTGATATTGTGCAATATCGAGAAAAGTATCGGGAGCTTTCACCTTGATGAATTGATCATACTTTTTATCCAACAATGCTGTCTTAAGATGATCTGGATTCCAGGTGAGATAGCCAACAGGCTCTTCCGACCAATGCATGACAGATGCTTCTTTGGCCAAACTCTTTTTCATGAGCTTTGTAAAGCTATTGGGATCAGGGATGATATGGGCGGGATGATAATAGAGTGGCTGGTTTTCAGACTTTGCCGTCTCTATGGCGCGCATCAAATCATCATCAGATTTTATATAATGTAACTCTGCGGGTATATTGAGATTGGCAACAATATCTTTCAATAATAGATGCAGACGCTTTCTCTTAAAAAGGATCTCGCCATAATTGCGTTCGCCGACAATCGTCGCGATATCAGCTCCAGCCTTGGCGCGACTGTCATAAAGAAAATGAAGGATGCGAAACATAACAACTCGTTATCACAAGCGGGTTTTATGTTTAGCAAGCCCAGGCTAACACGTCACCCACTTCGGTAGCATTTAAGCCTTTAAAATGGCGGTTTTTGGCCCTGAGCTAGCTGTTTTTTTATCATTAGCAATCTGTTATCAACTATCAGGTATTTTCTAACCATAAAACTAGGCTTTCAATGACGATCACGCTTCATAAAAACGACCTTCCCGCTAATCTTTCCTTCGGCACGAGTGTGGCGGTTGATACCGAGTCTATGGGCTTGAACTGGGAACGTGATCGCTTGTGTTTGGTACAGCTTTCAAGTGGTGATGGTCATGCACATTTGGTGCAGCTAGCCGCCAATAAGTATGAAGCGCCTAATCTAAAAAAATTGCTGGCAGACGAAAAGGTCACAAAACTTTTTCACTTCGCCCGCGCTGATCTTGCTACTCTTAAATACTATCTTGGCGTGATGCCAAAACCTGTCTATTGCACCAAGATCGCTTCAATCTTGACCCGCACTTTTTCTGATCGCCATAGTCTCAAAGATTTAACGCGCGATCTTATTCAACTCGATCTGTCAAAAGAACAGCAAACATCCGATTGGGGTGCTGACACCTTGACTCAGGATCAAATGAATTACGCTGCATCCGATGTCTTGCATTTGCATAAACTCAAAGCGCGTCTTGATGATATGCTGGCACGTGAAAAACGCACCGAATTAGCACAAAAAGTCATGGATTTCTTACCGACGCGTGCAGAGCTTGATATTGCTGGCTGGCGCGACGTGGATGTTTTTGCACATCGTCCTGTGCGTAAATCCGACTGATTGTAATCACCGGTTAAAATGACAGATACCGGACAAACTCCACAACCCAAAGCATCACCGCAATCGTCTGGACTAAGCTTTATCCAGCCGCGCGATACTTTGCGCACCATTAAGGCACGCAATCCACGGCCCATTGCTAATTTTCTTCGGGTGGCACTCCCCACTGTTGTTGTGGTGGTTATCTTATCATTGATCCTGTGGCCCCGCATCAAACCCAACACCATTAAAACCATGGTGATGAAAAATATTCCTGATCTTGTGATCGACAATTTGAATTACACAGGCCTCACCACAAAGGATGAGCCCTATTCTTTATCAGCCGTCAAAGCAACACGGCCAGGTGGCGCTCAGAATGTATTTGATCTCGATCAGCCGCAAGCCGAAGTAACTCTTGCCAGTGGCGCATGGCTTGCAGCCAAAGCCAAAACGGGTCATTACGATCAAGACACACGTAAATTGCTTTTAAGGGATGATGTGGAGCTCTTTCACGACAAGGGTTATCAATTTACATCGAACGAGGCCCATGTGGATTTGAAACAAAATACCGCATGGGGCGAAAAGCCAGTGATGATCCAAGGCAGCTTTGGTGAGGTCTCAGGCCAAGGCTTTCAGCTGCTTGATTCCGGAAGCGTAATGATTATTAGGGGTCCCGCTAAAGCCGTGCTTAGTTTGCACAGCGAGGATGCCTCTGATAACAATATGGCACCCCAACCATGAGGATAAGCAGCATGGGCTGCATTTTGCGTATCACGGCTTTTATCATGCTGGCTGGCCTACCCTTGGTAGCCCAGGCACAAACCACGTCCGCAGCTAATGAGAAGAAGCCCGTTGAAGTAACTGCCGATGACAGTCTTGAATGGTATCAAGAAAAAAACCTCTATGTCGCACGCGGTAACGCTAAGGCTGTTCGTGGTGACATGACGGTCGAAGCCGATACCTTGAGCGCCCACGAGCGTAGCAAGGACAATAAAGGCGCAGGTGGTGTCGCTGGCGAAAAGAAAAGCAGCATGGGTAATATTGATAAAATGACGGCTGAAGGTAATGTCCGCATCACCGGTACGCACCAACGTGTCACAGGAGATCGTGCCATTTACGATATTGATCAACATCTCATCATGGTGACGGGTCAAAATCTGCGTTACGAAACCGATAAGGAAGTTGTGACGGCCAAAGACTCTCTCGAATATTGGGATGATCGTAAAATTGCTGTCGCACGCGGGAATGCCGTTGCCGATAAAGGCGATCGTCATGTGGAAGCTGAAGTGCTAACAGCTGAGTTTCGGGATCTGCCTAATGGTGGGCAAGATCTTTATAAAATGACCGCCACAGGTGGTGTCAAAGTTGTCAGCAAGGCTGATGTCGCCTATGGTGATCGCGCCGTTTACAACATTGCAGGCGATGTAGCTGTTTTAACGGGTCGTGTGCGCGTTACACGTGCTGATGGCACACAATTATCAGGTGATGTTGCTGAGGTTGATTTTAAAAGTGGTCACAGCCGTCTCATGAATAAAGGTAAAGGCCGCGTCCGTGTATTGCTCGGTGACCGCTCATCCAGCAAGGCCGGCGCACAATGACTAAGCGCGGCGGAAAAATTGTTCAGTTTGGTGGGGATGATAAGAAACCCACCCTTCCTCCTGCGTCACGTAAACATGGGCTGTTTGCTGAGCGCTTAGGCAAACAGTATAACCGGCGTCCTGTCGTGCATGATGTGAGCTTTGGCCTGCAGCGCGGCGAAGTGGTGGGCCTTCTCGGTCCCAACGGCGCAGGTAAAACCACCTGTTTTTATCTTGTGACCGGCTTAGTCACACCAGATACCGGCAGCATTCGTCTTGATGGCATAGACGTCACCAACTTCCCCATGTACCGCCGTGCACGCTTAGGTCTTGGCTATTTGCCACAAGAAGCATCTATTTTCCGGGGCCTCTCTGTTGAAGATAATATTCGCTCCATCCTAGAAGTCATCGAAACCGATTATGATGCTCGCGAAATTATGCTGAATGAATTACTCGCAGAGTTCGGCATTACGCATTTACGCCGTGCACCTGCTTTAGCACTCTCTGGTGGTGAACGACGTCGCCTTGAAATCGCGCGCGCTTTAGCATCCCAACCCCATTTTGTGCTTTTAGACGAGCCTTTTGCCGGCATTGATCCGATTGCTCTTGGTGATATTCGTGATCTGGTTGTGCATCTGCGCGATCGCGGTATTGGCGTTCTCATTACCGATCACAATGTTCGTGCCACCTTAGAAATTGTTGACCGCGCTTACATTATCCATGACGGCCGCGTTCTTATGGAAGGACCGCCGCAGGAAATCGTCGAACATGCCGATGTTCGTCGGGTTTATTTAGGTGATGAATTTAAGATGTAATCAGAAGAATGCTGTGTTCGGTTAAGATGCATTCCAAAGCAACAATTGACAGTTTTTCTATTAAAACCTAACGTCAATTCATATTGTATTTCTTATTTAGGAAAAGATTTTATGAATATTTTCTTTAATATAGGCACCGCCATGATGCATGCGGGTTACGCCTTAACAGGTCATATCAATCTTGACAAAATGCCTCAAAAAGAAATCTGCGACCTTCTCAGAGATGGCCATAAAGATGGGTTTCAAACTTGGAACCGCGCCAGACGACGTCAATATATGTGCGGCGGCATGCATGAAATACACATGGTCGAATGGCTACGAGGTCACAACTATAACTATAGCATGTGGCTTCCTGAATTTTGGGATCAGGGTGGCAAAAACAATGTGATTGATTTATCAGGCGTAGATTTAAGTGGCGCTAACTTACGCGGCGCTAATTTAAAATTTGTTACTTTCAAAGGCGCAAATCTAGCTGGCGCCGATCTTTCTGGCGCAAAACTTCTTTGTGCCGATCTGAGTGAAGCCAATTTAGATAAAGCCTATCTCACTGCAGCTGATGTAACGCATGCTGATTTAAGCCACGCTTCTTTAGTTGGTGCTGATTTAAGAGCCATAGAGGCTTGTCGCGCCAGTTTTACTGAAGCCAATTTAGAAAAAGCCAGCCTTGCACACGCCAGACTTGAAAAGACTTCTTTTGGTAGAGCCAATGTGGATGGCACCTATTTTCTTAATTCAGGCGTTACAAGCTCTCAATTGGAATATGCTGAGAATATTCGAGCCGCCCGCGGTCTTCCTCAAGGTTTTAGATTGCCTTCACGACCAACACCTCACGAATTAGACGAAGATGATCCCATGCTCAGAGGTCCGGGTTGGGGTGTTTATGACCCTCATGCTTTTGCCTATGGATAAGCAGCTTAAGATGTAGTGAGCTTAAATCAGCCATAGTGTCATAAGTTTCTGATGTTAAAACACTGCCTATTCAGTGGTTTTGCCCCTTTTAACCATAAAAACCTTTTTTACTTTCAGTTTCCGTCGGTTACACTTTGGCAGCTCCAAAAGGGGCATTAACCAAAGGGTCTGGCGCTCATATATGTCATCTGAATACAAGCTGCCAAAAACAGGCGGCACCGCCACTATAGATATTCTCACACTTACTGATCTGAGCGATGTGCTAGCGCTGCAGGAGCAAACACGCGCCTCTTTGCCTGCTGAACAGAAAATGTTTGTTCTGCCGCAGCCCGAGAGCTATTTCGCGAATTTATTAGAGCAAAAAAATGGCGTGATGATCGGCATTCGTACCGAAGGCAAGCTTATCTCGCAAATGGTTCTGATGGGTCCTCTGACCATTGAAACGATGATTGATCAGCAAAAATTGACGCGCAACGAAATTGATTTTCATCATGCGAACCCAAGCGACAGCACAGTGATTGCAAAAAGCATGGCTGTCCATCCCGATTGGCGCGGCAACGAATTATCACAACATATGCTAGATACAGCTCTCAATCTGCCCTTAGCGCGCATGGCTGATCACATGTTTGCTCAAGTATCTGTTGAAAATGTACGCAGCTGGGAACTCTTTTTGCGTAGCGGTTTTGGTATTGTAGCCGCCGCATTGGATCCCACAGATCACAAGCCCCGTTTCATTCTACAAAAGCCTAGCCTTGGCTTTGCTTTACATCATTCGCAGGCTGCTAACAGCATTGATCCAGCGGCTGACTTTTCTTCCATCATGCGGATGACGCAACGTGAAGCGCTCATCGGCCAAATGGATAAGATTGATCCCTTAAAGCTGAGCTTCTTTGCCAGCGCCGATATGGCTGCTGTCTGGAACGATGAAGTAAACGCAGCTCAATAACGTTTAAATTTTCACACGATTTTTTTGCAGCATGGCAAAGGCAAAGCCTGTCAAAGCAAAAGCCGCATACATCGAATCCGTCCAAAAATCATAACCCACTAAGCTTAAGCATAGGGCCGCCGTGTAAGCACCCAATGCATAAGGTATGATTTTCTTATCCAACTGCATCGTCTTATGTAAAATGAGAGCAGCAAAAAGAAGCCCCAAGAGCAATCCGGGAACACCGAGCTCGACCCATAATTGCGTTATGACATTATGAGGGTGTGATACGGGATAGGTTGTATAAACATACTTCATCCCATTGGGCTCATAAAAATCAAGCTTATGTGCCGCACCCAAACCCCACCCCAGCAATGGTTTCTCCATGATGCGGTAGGACAGATAATCCCAAATTTCCATGCGCGCTTGCCAACTCATGGGAATTTGACTCAAGTGATCGACATATTTCAGAAAATAATGCTGCGCCAAAAAAGGCCAGGATACGCAGAGTACGGTTCCCGCCGTAAGCGCCCAGCGCGTACAAACAGGGACTATATAGGCAATGCCGACTGTGATCAGACCACTCACAAAAGCCAATTTTGAGGCCCGTGATTCCGTCAAACCTGTTGGGATAAACAAAATAATAATAAAGGGAATGAGGATCCATAAACGCTTTTTAAGTGCCAAAGGAAAAGGACCCAGCATTAATCCTGCCATAAGTGAGAAAGACATAATGACGAGATAAGAAACACCGCGATTATATTCTACAAGCCAAACGGGCTCGCCGTGTACGGCACGCAGCAAAGGCCCATTGTGAAATAATTCAAGGCTGAGACCCAAAGCACTCCCAACAACAGCAATGAGCATGATTGGAAAAAAGCTGCGGTGAAAAGAAAGAGCTTCAACGCGTGGGCTAAACAAAAGGGAAAGTGGAACATAGATACTGAGAAGCTTGAGCCAAACCCGCCATGAAATTTCAGGTTGAGTAGAAAGTAGGCAATGGGTCGCCAAAACCGCTAATGCAGCGCCCACAAGCGCCATAAGCTCTTTATTCGGCCATGGCAATTTACCATCCAAATACCAAACTGCCGCGGCCACCAAAACAGAGAGAGAAAGCGCAAAAAGAGCCCAGATACCCCCTAAAAAGGCACCAATTGTGGCTACCATGGCATAAACCAATAAAACAAAGGATGGTAGCAAGCGCTGTAAATTTTGTTTCATGCCACGCGCCCCTTACGGACATAGGCTGGAAAAGCTACGCGTTTTTGAATGCTGTCCATGGCGCGCGTGATTTTGCGCTTCAAGCGCCACTGCAATTGATTAGCATCCGGATAGCGCAAACGCTCTTGAGGCCGTTCTTGACCGCGCGTCTCTTCAATATAGGAATGGCCGCCGTCATCTTGAACAGCAACAGGCTTTTCTAAACCATAAATGTCGAGGCCGTTGGCCCACCACCGATGAAGTTCCTTATCAACGGCATGAGCAAAGCGTGGTGCGTAGTTGAGGAACTTTTTAGCGCCCTCGCGTGACATGACATAGGCTGTAGCGCGCATATGAGTATAGCCAATACGTCCTAAATCACATCCAGGTAACAAGGGGCGTGAGGAAACAAAGAATTCATCGCGCTTAAAGTTACGATGCAGGTCTATAAAATCAAATGATCCACCATGATCTTCGATAGCTTCTAAGACATAAGGAAAATCTGCTGCTAAAGCGGCATCATCTTCAAGAATGGCTGCCATTTTTACACCGCTATCAATAATGGCCCGCATTGCACGACGATGGCTGATCCAACAGCCAATCTCATTATCGGTCAAAGGATGGGGTGTTATGGCTTTGCGGCTCTCATGATCAACAAGCGCTTTATCGTCGGCACTTAAATGACGACCATCCGTTGCATCTAAAACATCATAATCCAGGTTGAACGACTTAAACTGTTCATCCATACGCTGACGACGTTCGGTCGCACGCGCAAGATTGATTAAAATTATTTTCATCGGACAGTGGCTGGCTTCAGTTTCAGGGAAAGCTTCTCAACAAAATGCCATGAGAGAAAGGCAAAAACAAATGATCCTGCACAGGCCATAAAGAAGAAGGGCACAGCACGCAATGTCGGCATAAAGTGCAGTAAAGTCTGCTGAACCATAAAACCCCATAAATAGAGGCCATAGGAGAAGTCGCCATAGCGAGCAACATTGGTTTTAAACTTGTAGGCAAAGGCTATTGAGACATAGGCAATAAGGGGTGTGGCTAAAGGATAGGTATGCGGATGACATGAAAATACAGCTGCAGCGATCGCGCACATACTTATGAGTAACCAAGACACTTTCTCACTACCAGGATTGCGTGCCATGAAAAGCCCGATAAAGAAAGGAATGCCGTTAAAAACAACGAGCAATAATTCACGGTGAAAAGGCATCACCTGCAAAATATCGACATATCTTAGAATATACACGCCCAACATACAGAGAAACGCCAGAAGAGCGCCCATCCAGCGCCAATAAATAAAGCGCGTAATGCCAAGCAATATAACAATCAAATAGAGACTGAGCTCTAACCGTAAAGTCCAAATGGATCCATTCACAACATTTGGATACGGATTATCTTGAAAAACACCTGGAAGTTTATAATGCACAGGATAGATAAAAATATTTTCTAAATAAGTCCATGTGAGTGGATTTGAAAAATACTCACTCAAAGGCAAGGTCGTCAGCCACGGACCCAAGATAAAAACAGCAAACAAAGTAACAACAATGACGCCTGGTACCAAACGCAGCAAGCGACGCTGCAGAAAGCGCTCAATATCAGGATCGCGCAGCCAGCTCAGGCTTACCAAATAACCACTGATGGCAAAAAAAATCAGAATAGAGAGCGCACCAAAACTAATTTCTGATCCCATTAAATTTTGGATACGTTCATGAACATGTTCGCCGCGCAAATTATAAGTGTGCGCGTAAATGACCATCGTCGCAGCTACAAGGCGCAATAAATCAAAACTGTTAGATTGCGCTTTCACGTGACAATTCAACCCTTGATTAATTTCTTATAAAAATTCAACCATTGCTGGGTTACAGCCTCGCGAGTGTAGCTTTTAATATATGTCGCATAGCCCTGCGCCACCAATTTACGCTTCAACTCTTCAGAATCGAGGATCTTACGAATGGCAACTACGAGACCTGCGGTATCATCAATCTCGACCAAAAGGCCGTTCTGACCATCATCAATATGTGCTGCAGGACCTGCACTTTTACAAGCTACAAGCGGTGTTCCTGCGGCCCAGGCTTCCAAGATAACTGTACCAAAAGGCTCGTATCTTGAGGGTAAAACACAGACATCAGCACTCCGCAATAAAGCGGCACGATCCGTACGCCAACCCAAAAACCGCACGCGATCTATCACACCAAGATCTTTAGCCGTCTTCTCTAATGCTTGTCGTAAAGGCCCCTCACCTGCCAACCATACATAGCAATCTGGTAGGTCCTTTAAGGCAGCAAGCAGAATCTCGAGACCCTTTTTAGGATGTAGCCGCGATAAGGCTAAAAGTGTTTTGACGTCCTTAGGTGTGGCCAGCGATGTACGGTCAATCGGCGGTAAGGCGGCTATATCGGGAAAGGTTGGAATGTAATGGGCGCGATCTGAAGCCACACCATTTTTGACCATATGCGCTGCGATATCTTTTGTAACACCAACAAAACTGCTGCAACGTTTGAAATGACGAGGATCATAGTAACCACCAAACCAACCAATAACGGGTTTGGAGTATGTGGGCACAAGACTCGCAGCACGACGCATCCAACAATGAATGGCGTCAGGTTTATAACGACCAACAAGAAGTTTTAAGAGGAGACGTTGCAGGGGCCGAAAAGGTACTTTCAAAACGCCAGGCGCCATCTGAAGACCAGCAGCCTTAAGCTCTGCAAAACGCGGAGCACTTTCTGCCATAACGACACATTGATCGATGCCTGCCTGATGTAGGCTCAGCATAACATCGGTGGAATAAGTTTCAGCACCGCCTTGACCACGGCCCGCCATGACATGAAGAATTTTCATGGAAAACTGGTATCAGGTCTCTGGAACGAAGCCAATCCCGCTTATTCTTTACGGCCTTCGTTCAAGCCTTTATTGAGTTTTTTGGCTGATTGCTCAAGGATAGCAGCCACATCATCGGGCAGCTTAACGTCCATGACACTGGCTTCTTCGGTACCGCCCATAGGCGTAACAACGGCAAAGTCGGCATCCGTACCGCTAAAGCCACCACCCTGCGCCGTATCCCCTTGAGATCCACTAGCAGCTGAGCCAGAAGCCCCACGCTCAACATCGCCGATGGCATATTGATCGCCCTCATAGAGGGGTGGCAATGCGGCACGCATCGTGGCTTTTTCTGTCGGCGAAATATCCGAGACAAATGTAACGGGCTGCTTTGCAGGTGCTACATTGCCATTACCTTGCGCTGAAG
>JBASWO010000121.1:0-2324 GCA_049276515.1 Alphaproteobacteria bacterium | reverse complement strand
GACCAAAGGTGATTGCCCCGGCCGTGAAGGATGCGGTTTGCACATAAAATTGTAAACGCGCCAAAAGATGGCCAAGTCGCAGAGGTTTCTCAAAAGTTTCTGTGATCAAATTCTCATCCCCCTCATTCTTCAAAACACCCAAAAAGAAAATGCGTTTTTTATTATGAGTTTCACGCAATATTTTCAGGATTTTCTTATCGGCCGCTTCTTCGTCCAAAATCAAATATTGATCAGCTGTATCTGTAAGAACCGTTTCATCAGCACCTTCGCGCACATCACCAAACCCTGCCTTTTGCAGCTGTTCAGAAAGAGCACCCCTCAAAGCGGGGTCGGGAATAAGAAGGCTAAGGCTCGGCATGGATTACTTAAACCCCTGCAAGGACGGCAAAAACTGCCCGATGGCTGGCTCCTGCATACCACCTAAATGATTGATAAACAACAGATAAAACGCCCCCTCGTTCTGGCATGGCGCTTGCTCATAAGGAGGACGGAGGATTTATGATTGAAATAAGCACTGCCCTGTCTGGACGGTTTAGCGCACAAGATTATGTGCCAACCAAGGTCAATTTTAATCAACCAGCCTCTGACGAAACTGCTGTTTTTGAAGTGGCAGACGCAGCAACTACAATTGACGCAGCCGTTACAGAAACCAAAGATCTACCAACAACCTGGAAGCCTGATCCCCGTGTCGGCACCAAATTTGATCGCTCAATCATTTATTTTGGAACGGACGAGACATTCACATTTAGTGATTTCATCGATCTCGTTAATCCGCTGCAACATATTCCTCTGGTAAGCTCAGTTTACCGTTCTGTTACAGATGAAAAAATTCATCCTGTTGCCCGGGTTGCTGGCGATATTCTTTATGGTGGTTTTTTAGGTATTGCATCAGCCGTGATGGGTGGCGTTGGTGCTGCAAGTGATGCCGTAACAGAAGCGGCAACCGGCAAAGATACAACGCAGTATATTTTAGCTTCAATCTTTGGCGATGATGAAGAGATTGCATCAACTCAGCTCGCTAGCAATGATCCAAATCTTTCAACTGCAGCGCCAACAGTTATGGCAGCAGCGGTTACCCCTGTTCAGCAGCAGTCGGTCGCCCTCCTCCCGCCATCAGCTGCTGCTGAACCACAATCATCTGTTGTTGAGGCATCACAAACAGCGCCAACGCTGGCAGCTTTAGCTAGTGGCGATATGGCGGCCATCAATCAGTTGAATGAAATCAATAAAGCCAAAGCCTATCCGCTCAATCGTCAGGCTTTTGGTAGTGGTGCCATCAACCCTACCCGTGCTGCACAAGATCAAAATCTAGCTGCGGCCTTATCGCAAAACCCTCATACGACACGTATGGGCAACACGATTTATACGGATAATAAGATCCATGCGGCACAAAACGTCGCACCCGTACCGGCTCCTAAAGAAGCGATGCCCTTGCCTAACAAAACGGCTGATAACACGAGCTCAATTTTCGCACCAACAGCGCCCACCGCCGATGCCGGTCCCCGCAAAAATGCGATTCCTCAAGCCCTCATCAATGACATGATGATGATGCAAGCTCTTAAGCAATATAAGGGCGTGGCCTCAGGCCCAACAGCGCTTGGATCACAACTCAATATAACAAACTAATCTCTTTTACCGAATATGGCAGAGCCAACACGAACCTCTGTGGCGCCACATTCAATGGCAGCTTCATAATCAGCACTCATGCCCATGCTGATATGTTTGAGTTGGTGTTCGTCAGCAATCTTCTTGATGAATTTAAAATGTTTCTTGGGATCATCGCTTTGAGGCGGAATACACATAATGCCTTCAATTGTAAGGCCACATGTTTCGTGGCAAAATTTTAAAAACATTGGCAGCTCATCAGGATCAATGCCTGATTTTTGCGGCTCGTGCCCGCTGTTCACTTGAATATAAATTTTTGGCGCTTTACCGGTTTTCTTCATAGCGCGCACCAAAGCTTCAGCTAGAGCAGGGCGATCAAGCGTTTGTATGACATCAAATGTTTTGACGGCATCTTCGACCTTGTTGGTCTGCAAAGGTCCGATCAGATGAAGCTCTAAAGGCGGGTGCAGCACGCGGAGGGGCTGAAACTTTGATTTAGCTTCCTGGACACGGTTTTCGCCAAAGACATCTTGCCCTGCCTTCATGGCTGCCCGCACATCTTCAGGCGGCTTTCCCTTACTGACGGCTATCAATTTTACTGCATCTGCGGCGCGGCCATTGGCCTTGGCAGCCTTTGCAATGCCTTGCCTTACCTTCTTGAGATTGTCGCTCAGTACCGTCATGAGTTTAGAAAATCCACAAAAGAAGAAGGGCGGTGA
>JBASWO010000120.1:0-2756 GCA_049276515.1 Alphaproteobacteria bacterium | reverse complement strand
GCCTATAATCAGGAGCGCACCATTCCTGATTTGCTACGCCCTGTTTTATTTGTAGCGCCCAGCATGGCGGCATCAAAACTCCTTTTACAAATGCGTTCCACGCGCCGTCATATGGCTGTTGTGGTCGATGAGTTTGGTGGCATTGACGGACTTCTGACCATTGAAGATTTAATGGAAGAAATCGTCGGTGAAATTGAAGACGAACATGATGCGCCTGCAGGAGCCTCCATCATTACGCGTGCAGATGGTACTTTGTTAGTTGATGCGCGTTTGCCGATCGAAGATTTTGAGATTCAGTCCAATATTAAGCTGAAAATGGCCGATAATGAGGCTGTTGATACGGTAGGGGGTTATGTGGGTAATCTCGCTGGCCGTATCCCGCAAATCGGTCAGTCTTTTCAAAATAGCGAAGGTTTCACCTTTGAAGTTTTAGAAATGGATCAAAGCCGCATTAAGCGTTTACGTATACGCGCACCGCGCAAGGCTGAAATTGAAGCTCTGAAAGCGGCACAGGCTAGCTAAATAACGTATCTATGTTGACGTAGACCCTGCAGAAATGGCATTTCTGAGTTGTGGCTGCTTCTCAACAAACGTCCCCGACCTTTTGCTGGCTATCCTTAGCGTCTTCCTATCTGCAGGCGCAAAGCGGTTGGCATCGTGCGTTTATGGCTTTTGCTCTTGGCGCGCTCCTAGCTCTCGCTTATGCGCCCATTAATTTTTTCCCGGTTCTTTTCTTTTCCTTCCCGGCGCTAATTTTCATACTGCAGGGCACCACTCATTGGCGACAAGCATTCGTTGTCGGCTGGTGTTTTGCTTTTGGAACTTTTGTCTTTGGACTTTATTGGATTGCGGCATCGATGTTTGTCGATATCGCACGTTTTTGGTGGGCTGTACCTTTAGCGGTCGCAGGGCTTCCGGCTTTTTTAGCACTCTATTACGGCCTTACAGCTGTTGCTGCGCGTAGAGTGGGTTTGTTTGGTGCGCACGGCGCCATTGCTTTCGCGCTACTATGGTTTTTAACTGATTACGTGCGCGGCTTCTTGTTCACCGGCTTTCCTTGGAACTTAGAAGGTTATGGGTTTGCGCGTATTTTGCCTCTCATGCAAAGCGTCAGTGCTATTGGTATTTATGGTCTAACGCTCATGACGCTGGTCGTTTCTTGCTTACCTGCCTGCTTAGTTGTGAAAAACAACCATAATCGCAATGCTGTTATTGCTGCTTTTGCGACACTGATTTTTATCACGGCCTGGGGACAAGGTCGTCTCACCGATGCATCAAACATTATGGTGCCTGATGTCAGAATGCGTCTCGTCCAACCTAATATCGATCAATCCCGCAAATGGGTAGAAAATGAAACTGAGAAAAATTTTAATACGCTGCTCACTTTAACATCAGCGCCAGCTGAAAAACCTGTCAGCCATATTATCTGGCCAGAAACCGCTTCTACTTTTTATCTTATTGAAGAAGATGTGCCGCGCAAAATGATTGCACCTCACATTCCAGAAAATGGCTCGTTGCTCACAGGCGTTATTCGTCGCCGCGTCGATGCCTCGGGACGCATTCATTATTATAATTCGCTCGTCGCCGAAGATCGCAAGGCACGCATTATTGCAGGCTATGACAAGTTTCATCTTGTCCCTTTTGGCGAATATATTCCTATGCGCTCCATTCTTCCGATATCGCCCCTTATCCATTTGGGGGTTGATTTCAGTCATGGTGACGGTCCTCGAAGCTTGCGTGTACCGAACCTGCCATCTTTCAGTCCCCTCATTTGTTATGAAGTGATTTTTTCTGGCCGTGTTGCAGACAAAGAAGATAGGCCGCAATTTTTAGTCAATGTCACCAATGACGGGTGGTACGGCAAAACAGCAGGACCTTATCAGCATCTTTCGATTGCTAAAGTGAGGGCAATTGAAGAAGGACTACCGCTCTTACGTGCTGCAAATACAGGCATATCCGCTGTTGTTGATCCGTATGGTCGTACGCTGATTTCACTTGGTATTGATAAGGAAGGCTTTATCGATTCTGATCTGCCCGCATCATTGCCACCAACTTTCTTCAGCCGTTACGGTGACATACCAGCTTGGATATTCTTTTTTGGTCTGTCCCTTTATGTATTGATCCGTAAGATTAAGTTGAATGAAAGTAATTAACCTTCATTATCGGTTGCAAGCTTAGGTAGAATATTATATCTCAATTCTAGGTATGAGCGTTTTAGGTTCGACCATTTAAATAGATTGAATATTAAATTGTTCACTTAAACATTTAAGGCATTCTTTAATGACCGCTGCTCCTAAAATTATTTTGCAAAGAAGCGAAAGACGCTCCGAAAGCCCTGACCCTATTGATATTCATGTGGGCCAACGTTTGCGTTTGCGCCGCAATCTTTTGGGCATGAGTCAGGAACAGTTGGGTAAAGCCTCAGGCCTCACATTCCAGCAAATTCAAAAATATGAACGTGGTACTAATCGTATGGGTGCAAGCCGTCTTTATCAGCTCGGCCGTTTGTTGAATGTTGACGTTGCCTTTTTCTTTGAGGATATGGTGGCGCAATCCCCAGCCTCGAGCCAAGGGGTAGCTAACACTGAACAATCACAGCTCGAAGGCGCTCAGGATATCGACAAAAATATTCTTCAGAGTCGTGAGATTATGCAGCTTGTTCGCGCCTATAACCGTATTACAGATCCCAAGCAGCGCCGTACGATCTATGATCTGATCAAGTCGATGGCGGACGATAAAACCGCGAAATAACCCCA
>JBASWO010000119.1:0-30510 GCA_049276515.1 Alphaproteobacteria bacterium | reverse complement strand
CTCGTTATCATAGCGATTGCCGCATCTGGCCCATCGCGCACCTTTGCTGGCGTTCCTTTGGTCAATTGGGCCATCGGTGTTTCAGCTGCTGTCTCACCCATCGCTCTCGTTTGGATGGTCACAGCTTACATGCAACGCGCTACGGACATCCAAAGCATTGCTGAGCCCTTGCGTCGTCAGCTGTCTTTGATCACAGGTGAATCTGGCGCTGCCGAAGCGCGTATTCGCCGTTTTAATTCTGCCATTAAAGAACAGCTCGATTTGATGCGTAACGCACAAAGCATGAGCCAACAAGACTTAGCCGCTGTTATGGATCGCATCCGTCAGCATAAGAGTGAATTGGAGCGTTTTGAGCACGCCAGTATTCACCAAGTGAAAGAAATTCAAGAAATCATCCGCCGCAACATGCAGCAAGTTGAGCATCTCATGGATGACAAGTTCACCATGATGCGCGTCTTGGATGACAAGCTGGTTCAAAGTGGCGACAGCGTCGCACGCCAAACCGAAGCTGTACGTGATCAGATCGCTAAGCTTTTGGAAGAAGTTGAAGGCAACAGCGAACAACTCTCCGCAGCTCTCGAGCGCTCCCTACAAGACAGTCGCAAATTATCTGACACCTCACGTGCTCAGGAAACCACACTCCTGACAGCCGCAGAAAACGCTGCTGATACGCTTAACTCTGTTTCCAGCAAAATTGATCTCAGCGTTGCACGCTTTTTGGAACGCGCCGGTTTGGCACGTGAAGAAGCTGAACGTTTGGCTGGCGCTCTTGATGGACAAACCCGTTCACTTGATGAGTTTAGCAACACCCTCCCCGCACGCGTTTCTGAAGCAGAATCCGTTCTGCGTGGCGTTGCCGATCGTCTTTATGCCAGCGAACAGTTAGCACGCGAACAGGCTGTTGTGTTGAGCGACAAGCTTTCACAACAAGCTGATGGTTTGCAAAGCTTCCTCGATCGCTTCACAGCGCGCTTAAACGAGATCGGTAGCGGTCTGGATACACGTCGTGATGACCTCGACAGTCTCGCCAGCCGTATTGGCGATACCACCACTGGCTTTATCAAGCAGTGGGAAAACTCAATCAGCGATCTGAATGATCGCACTGGTGATAGCTTACTACGCTTTACCGTAATGAATGACGAGACCCGCAAGAATGCGGACTCCATTGTCGCGCATATGAACGAAAGCACGGCAAAGTACGAAGATGTTGCAGCACGCGTCCGTGGCCTTACGGGTGACAGCAATGCTGAACTAAAGACCATGACGAATGATATCGTCAATTACTTGTCGCAGTTTGAAGCTTTGCGTGAAGCCTCACACAAGGCTGGCGAAGAAGTGCAAGAACGCGCCGCTTCAGCCATGCAAAACCTGCAATATGTTCTTGAGCGCCTCCTCAGTGCGCGTGAAGCAACGCAAGCCGTTGGCGGCAATCTTGTGAAAGATCTGTACGCAGCTGTTGATCAGAACGAACAGCTGATCAGTCGTCTCAATGAAGCCGCTCAGATGAGCGTGCGTTCACTTGGCATCGCAACTGAGTCCTTAGGCAAGCAAGAAGGTGAATTGGCAAGCCAAGCACGTTCAGCTGAAGCCATGCTGCAAGAAGCAACGCATCAACTTCAACAGCAAGCCATTGTTGCTGAAAAAGGTCTACGTGATCAGGCCAATGCTTTGATGAGTCTCCTCGCGGAAACACAAAGTCAGATGACGGCGACCGATCAAAAGCTTCAAGTGTTTGCAACCAATGCCATCACCCCGATCCAGAAAGCCGTTCAAGAAATCGACGCCAGCGCCGATGTTGGACTGCAATCCATGGGTCGCTACGGCGAAGGCCTCCAAGAACAATTGGGTCGCTTACAACAATTTAATGGCCGTATTACCGGCATGAGTGATGATCTAGGTCGTGTGACACTAGAAACCCTCGGCAATATTGAGCAACTTAATAGTCGCTTTATTGCGGTACGCACCGTGCAAGAAGAAACCGCCAAACAAACCTTGGCCCAATTCAATGATCTTGCTGAACGCTTGCAGCGTGAAATTGCTGGCCTTGATACCCAAACCGGTCAAGCCGTCACAACTCTGCAGCAAGCCGCAGCTCGTGTTGGCGAACAATCCTATCAGCTCTTACAAGACTCGCAGAATTCTGGCGCACAAATGCAGCTCATCACGAGTGCTCTGCAAAATGAAGCAACCCAGATCCGCTCAATCTTGCAAAAACAAGCTGATGATCTCGGCGCCGATCTTAGCCGTGCAGAAAAACAATTCGGTACTTTGGGCGATGCTCTCAAGCAACGCACCGATGCCGCTTACGCTCTGCTCGACCGCGTTGCTGCTCATTACAACGAAACAACGCGTGCAGCGGCACAAGATCTCGAGATGCGCACCGAACGTCTCGAACAAGCAGCTGGCCAAGCTCAAGGCAAAGTGGAAGCCCTCAGCGCCACCTTGACGCAACAGCTCAGCTTGATTGGCAATGGCTCATCACAAATGGAAGCCAGCGCAGGTCAATTGACAGCAGCAAGTGGTAAGACACTTCAGCAATTGTCGAACCTGAATGAAAAACTAACCATTACGCATGAAGCTGCAAACACCAACGCACAACAAACGCTGTCGCGCCTCGAAGAATGCAACACAGCTTTTATGCGTCAAAGCAGCAGCCTCACAGAATCTGCTCAAACCTCTGTTACGCTGATCCAAAAGGCAGGCATGACGTTTGGCGAACAAGCCGGCAAGCTTTTGGATACAAGCCATCAGATGGAACAGAATATGCGCCAGCTGACGGCAACAACATCAGCTTTGGCAGAACAATCCTCGCAAATTCGCGCCAATATGGAGCAACAGAACCAACGTCTGGTAGCTCAATTGACCGAAGCCGTGACGCAGCTTGATGCCTCCAACAGCAAGATGGAGCAAACTGTTGCTTCAGCTTCCTCAGGTGTTGAACAAGTGGCTTCGCGCTTTAATGAAGTTACACAAAATGCATCTAGCCGCATTCTTACCAGCCAACAAGATATGCAAAGTGCGGCAAGCAAGGCTGAAACAACCCTGGCAGCTTTGGGCGCTAACATCACCCAGCAAGCGTCAAGCCTCACGGTTGTCAGCGAACAGCTGAACGAACAATATCGCACCCTCACATCAGCCAATGAAAATCAGCGCACGCAGCTGGTTGATTTGTTTGACAAGCTTGGCTCAGCACATAGCCAAGCGTCAGAAGTTGCCGAACGCACCATCACACGCCTCAATGAAGCTCTGGCACAAATCCAGCGCAATTTGGGCGCACTCAGCGATCAGTCGCAAACAGCTGTGGGCAATGTCAAAACGGCAAGTTCAAGCTTTGCCGATCAATCTGGCATTCTTCTTCAAAATGCGCAGCAAGCTGAACAGCAAGCACGCACTATTCTCTCAGTCACCTCAGCCCTACAAGAGCAAGCACGTCAATTGCGTGAAGCGCTCCATGGCGAAAGTGAACGCAGCAATGAAATCTTGGGATCTTTGGTCAGCAAGATCTCAGCTGGTGGCGTCGAGCTTCGTGAATTCGGCAATACGACCGAAATGACTTTGACCAGCCTACAAAATGGCATGAACCAACAAACCAGTGCTTTGAACACTACCATGCAGCAAATCACCGATCGTCAGCGTTCCTTGACGGTTGCTTTGGATGCGCAGCGCGATGTGATCAATGGCTTGCTCAGCCGCCTTTCTTTGGCGCAAGACGAAACAGCATCAAATGCAGAGCGCACTGTTGCTCGCCTCACCGATGGCGCACAACAGATCGCAAAGCAGCTCGAAGTTATTGGCTCACAAGCGCAAAACACACTGGCAAGCGTTCATGCTGCCGGCGCTGGCTTTGCCGACGAAGCCGGTACTTTGGGCCTCCATGCACAACAAGCCGAACAGCAAATGCGTGCGGTTCTCAGCGTCACAGCTGGTATGCAAGAACAAGCACGTCAACTGCGCGAAGCTATGCAGGGCGAAACAGCTCGCGTGATCGAGCAGCTCAACAGCGTCATCTCGCAATTGGACAGCACCAACAGTCAGTTGAAGCTACAAAGCGGCGCTGCCATCCATGCTATGGATCAGTCGGCTTTGCAATTTACAGCTCTCACCAACTCAAGCAGCGATGCCTTGCAACAGCAAGCCAAGCTTCTTGAACAAACGGCTGATGAAGCGGAAACCCGTATGGCTAACGCCGGCGAGAAAATCCGTGGTCACCTGAAACTGGTCAGCGATATTGGCGATCAAACGCAGCAGAAGGCAGCACAAGTTGCTGATACAGCTGAATTTGCCGCAAACCGTCTCGCGACCTTGCGTGATACATTGACCGATACAGATAAAGATGGCCGCAGCACCCTTGCTCAAGCCACAGCACGTATCGATGAAGTCAAAGCAACCCTGCAAAGTGAATTGCAGCGCTTGTCAGAACTCTCGCAACAAGCCGTACAGCAAGTTAATACAGCAGCTCAAAGCCTCACCGATCAGAGCGATATCTTACGCGCTAATTTGGGAAGCTCTGAATCAGCTCTGGTTGAAGCCGCCACCTTGGTACGTGAAGAAGGCCGTAATATTCCCGCCATCCTTGAGCGTAATAGCTCTAAGGTTGAAAGTGTGGTTGCAGCCCTCAAGACCCAAGCTGAAGAAACAGATCAAGCTTTGGTCAAAACCACCGATCGCTTCATCACAGTTACAACAACCGCCCGCGAAAGCATGGTTGATGAAATGCGCCGCGTCAGCAGCGTTGCCGATGAAGCAGATCAAGTCTTGCGTCAGTTCAACAAGACATTGGCTGAGCAAGTGGCAAGTATGCAGCGCAGCACATCAATGCTCTCCTCTGAGCAAAATGAGTTGGTCGCTAAAGCCGGCGAAAGCATCCAGCATTTGACAGAAGCGAGCGATCGTTTGGCACAATTGCGCAGTGATGCAACCCAGACAGCTGAGAAACTGGCACAACAGTTCGACAGCATTGATCAACGCGCAACATCAACAGGTACACGCCTCACCCAAGCTGGTGAGACCATCTACAAGAATATGGATGCTCTCGCACAAGCCACAGCACGCGCTGAAGGTCAGATGCTGGGCGCTTCAAGCAACTTCCGTGAACAGCTCGAGCGTATCCGCACCGGTCTGCAAGCCCAAGTCGACGACATCAATCGTGGTCTTATGCAGATCACAGCGCAGCTGGAGCGCACAGGTAATACCCTGCGCTCAACAACCGCCGGCACTGTTGCCGATGTTGAACGCATCTCACAACGCTTTGATGCCACCAGCAAAGAAGCTGCTGATACGTTGGTTGATAAAACCGCTCGTATGCGTGGCGCAACCGAAGAAGTGGCCAAGCTGCTCTCAGGTTACGGCGATCAAATTGATACCCTCCTTGACCGTCTCTCGATGGCAGGCGATGGAATCCGCCGTCATGAAGGTGATCTGGTCAGCCAGATGCAAACAGCTCTCGGCCATTTAGGCACTGTGGCTGAACGCCTTGAAACGGGCCGCGCTTTGACAACCAATGTTACAGATCAGGCCGTTAAACGCTTGAATGATGTTGTCGAATCCATCCAGCAACAAATGGAAGGCCTCACAAAGAGCTCACAAACAGCGGCTGGCGTGATGCGTGGCATTGGTCAAATTACAGCCGATCAAACGCAGTCACTGAACAAGAACATGCACGAAGCGCATGATCAGGTTCTCGGCATGAATAAGTCGATTGATGAAATGCAACAGCGCACCGATCGCATGCGTGTCTCACTCAAGCTGCAAAGCGAAGAGCTCATGAGCTCACTGCAGAAGATCTTAACGCAGTTGGCAACCACCGGTGATACGCTGAGCGATACAGTTGATGAAGTCTTGCAAAAGCAAGCCGAGGAAAATCTCAAGAAAATGGGCTAAACCATTAGCCAAAGAAAAAGGCGCTTCCTGCAGGAAGCGCCTTTTTTAATGTCTTAACTTGTACCGCAACTACATTGGCTTCACATCAAACTGCACAGTAGTCACTTTACCATCAGCACGGGCTTCAATATTGAGAATTTCCTTTTCGCGCTGATATTGCTTAGCGCTCAAAGGCTTCCATCCAAGAGAGGGTAGCGTTTTCTTATAAAATTTATAAACCTCGTCGACATCAACAGGGCCTTGCGCTGTTGTACCTGCAATACGACCAGATTTCGGTGTGACGAAAATAACATCGTTTTCTAGTTTGACCTGTAGACCTGGCATCAAGGGCAAATCCTCAATGGCTGTCGCAAAACCCGTCGTCACCTCTCCAACAGCTGGGCCTGTTGCTGTATCGGTAAGATTAGATTTGGTATTAAGCTGCGCTGCCATCGAAGGAGCCACAAAAGTGAGCGATAGAATGGCAAGGAGGAGTGGTTTTTTCATGGGCTGAAGCTTAACCCAAGCTTCCTTGATCGGCAACCGGCCTAAAGCTGCTTGATAGGGCAATAAAAACTAGAGCGGCCACCTTGCGTGATTTGCTTGATACCCCCTGTTTTGGCTGTATTGCAATTACAGTCGCGGCACTTTTCAGATGTCTTTCCATAAACAGAAAACTGATGTTGAAAATACCCCAGCTCGCCATCAGATTGCACATAATCCCTCAAGCTCGATCCACCTGCCTTGATCGCTGCTTTTAAAACCTTACGAATAGCTGGCACCAATTTAGCGATTTCATCGCGTTTTACTTTCCCTGCCAAGCGCTTTGGGTTAATCCCAGCATGAAACAAGGCTTCTGAGGCGTAAATATTGCCAACACCTACCACGAGGCGCTGATCCATAATCGCAATTTTTATAGATGTCTTTTTGCCCTTAAACTTTGCCGCCAAATAATCCGTTGTGAGGTCATCACAAAGGGGCTCAACACCTAAATGTTTAACAAGCTTATGTTGATCAAGTTTATCGGTTGGCACTAGATCGCACATACCGAAACGGCGTGGATCATTAAAAGAGACATGCAAGCCATTATTAAAATGAAACACGAGATGATCATGTTTGCCGGGCTTGGACTTTGTTTTAGATATCGTCATACGTCCTGACATACCGAGATGAAGAAGGAGGGTCTCATTTTTATCCAGCTCAATCAGAATGTATTTGGCGCGTCGTGTAATACCCCTGATACGCCTGGCTCTTAAACGTTCGGCTAAATTTTTGGGGAAAGGGATTCTAAGGTCAGACCGATGCACTTCAGCCTTCGTTATAATGGCGTTTTTCAACGAGGCTTCGAGCCCACGGCATACGGTTTCGACTTCGGGTAGTTCGGGCATAGGGGCTACCTTTTCGGGCTTAATTCAACTAGATTGATGCCATGCCAAACACTAAACGCAAGCCCTCTTCTCTTAACCCCGAAGCCGAATGGTTCGGATTTAAACCCGTCAAACCGTCTGAGAAAGCCGGTTTGGTCCATGAGGTTTTTGCATCCGTAGCCTCCAGCTATGACCTTATGAATGATCTTATGTCGGGCGGTTTGCATCGTTTATGGAAAGACAAGCTAGTCAGCATGATGGATCCAAAACCAGGCCACGTCATTTTGGACGTAGCTGGCGGCACAGGCGATATTGCTATGCGCTGTTATCGGCGCACTCAAGGCAAAGCGAATATAACAGTTTGCGATATCAATCCATCGATGCTGCAAGAAGGCCGCGCTAAGATAATTGATAATGGCATTCTCAAAGGGATTGAGTTTATTACAGGTAATGCTGAAGAGCTGCCTATTCCATCGCATAGCATTGATATCTACTGCATAGCTTTTGGTCTTCGCAACGTTACGCATATTGATAAAGCTTTAAGTGAAGCCGAGCGTGTTTTGAAACCAGGTGGACGTTTTTTCTGTATGGAATTTAGCCCAGGCGTCAGGCGTGAGATTAAGCCTCTTTATGATCGGTATTGCCTTACGGTGCTGCCAGCTATTGGCAAATATGTTGCAAAAGATGAGGCGGCGTACCGCTATCTTGCTGAGAGCATCCAACAATTCCCAAGCCAGAATGCACTTGCAAAACGTCTCGAAAAAGCAGGTCTCTCGCAGGTTAAATGGTTAAATTTAACAGGGGGTATAGCCGTCATTCATCAGGGCTGGAAATTATAGTTAACAGCCCAAATGTGAAACTATTTTCTCATTTGCAGTAACCATGATCTCGGCCTATGCCTAATATATATTATAGAATTTATGGGGATTTATTGTGACGACATCAGATATAAATATAGCAGCCATTGTTGTTGAGCAAAAATTAGCGGCGGCACAACTTCTCGCCCAACAGAATACACTGGCTAAGCTTTTCAAGAATTTCGTGGCAGCAGGCGATGCAGAAGGTGTGCGCGCCGTTCTGGAACACCCACAATTTGATCTCAGTATGGCAACACCAGCACATCGTGAACACTCTGTCATTTTCTCAGTCGTCTATAAGGGCCATCTTGAAATTTTAAGAATGCTTTTAGAGAAAGGCATACGCCCCGCTCAAAAAGATGGCAATTTAGCGAGAGTTGCAGTCGATAAATCTTCTGAAGAAAAATTTGATCCTATTTTACAATTGTTGATCGATTATAAAGTTGTTTCACAGGATCACCTCACGGCCGCTTTAGCGTTCGCGATTAATCGTGGCAAATTAAACACCATGCAAATTCTCTTGAATAATGGTGCAGATCCTAACGGAACTATCTCTGTTGATGACTACGTCCATGTTGGATACGGCGAGCAACGTAGAGTTCCCCGCGCTATTTCATTCCTCACTTACGCTTTGAATTGCAATAAACGCAAAGCAGATGAGCCTCTTTTACTTGAAACAGTAGATATTCTACTCAATGCTGGCCTAGATCCTTTTGCAAAAGATGATTATTTCTCAAATTCCTTCAAGCAAAGTATGGAAGATTGGAAAAGAAACTTTGAATTAAAGTCAGATCGCAGTAATCGTATGACCACTGGCAACTTACGTGTCACAGAAGTTATCGTTGAACGCTGTGTGACGGAAGAAAATGCAGCGAAAACACTCGCGGGTATATTAAGAGCAAAAGCGAAGTTGCAAGCCTATATTGATCTCATAACAAAACATCTCGAGACTTTTCCATCCAATATTTACGAAAAAAGAAAATTTCGGCTGGCCTCTCATGATATGGAAACACTTGATGGCCTGGAAGAAAGAGTGCGCAATTGGCTTCCACCAACAACGCCCGCCAATCAAAATGGAATGCAGGAAGCAGCACTTAAAGCTGCAAATGGCTAAATGACGTAAATCAAAGCAGCTCTCGAGTGCATCAATTGGGTAGCCTCTTTAGGGCTACCCATTTTTGTTAGTTTTCTGTTTTTTGAGAAACTATTGTTTGTCTTTAATAGCCCCCATTTATTCGTAAAATAGCGACGATTTTTAAAAGACTACTTTACGGAAATTATGGCTAAAGAAATTTCTCACGAACAATTGAACGCGTTGCTTATTAGATCCGCCTTTTCTGGGTGGGCACAAGCTGCCGAGGAATTACTGGCCCGAGGGGCGAGTACGGCTGCGCAGGATAAAGAAGGTCGCTATGCCGTTAATATCGCTTTACGTAAAGGTTATTTTTCAACGGCCCATGTTATTGAAACTCAGGCAAGACTAGAATGCACCAAAATACCCATTGATGAGATAGCCCCAGATACCCAAGCAAAACTGGATGCGGATCTTATTCAAGCTGTAAAAAATGGTTATAAGGATATTGCTCATAACCTTCTCGGACAAGGCGCCAATCCAGATGCCTGCGATGAATTTGGTATTCCCGCAATCGTGCTTGCTGCTGAGGAAGGGCATTATGCTGCTGCCCTAACTTTAATCGAAGGTGGAGCTGATATTAATCAGCAAGATACTGATGGTAACACCGCGATTATGGCAGCGACCGTCAATGGCTTTGATGAAACAGTTAGACGTTTATGGGATCGCGGTGCTGATTTAACGATAATAAATCTTGATGATGAAACCTTCGCTGATCTCGCAGAATTCAATCAATCACAATACATCCGTGAGTTCTTTTTAGATACACGGCACAGTCAGCAACCTGAAGCTTTTCAACACCCCTTAAGAACCAGGTCAATTGCGCGACAAGAAATACTGAATAAGGTCGCAGGAGTAAAAATTTCTGATGCGGAGCATGAGGATCGTCAAAGTCTGCGTCATCAATTATCAGACCATGCAAAAAGCGCTATTGATCAAGACTTACTCAGAGCCGCACTCTACGGAGATTTTGATGGGCTCGAAGAGGCCCTTACTAAGGGTGCCAACCCAGATGCTCAAAATGCTGAAGGTCATACAGCTCTTACACTGGCTTCAAAACAAGGCTTTACACAGTGCGTTTATAAATTACTTGAAGGCTGGGCTAACCCTCTATTTGTCACCTCTGCCGGGGAAATCCCCTTAGCCGAAGCCATAAAAGCTGGCCATTTGAATTCGGCACGCGCTATTAACCGTTACCTCCCGGAGATTACCGAGAACTTACGAGTGGTCGCGCGCGAAGCCTGTCAAATAGCGACCAGACGCCAGCACCACAGAACAGCTGATTTTGCACGATTATTGGTAAATGGCATATAATCCACCCCTTGCCTTTACCCCCCTAAACCGCTATTAAACCGCCTTCTCCGCGACGGTGCCTTGGACATGCCCGGCCGGATTTAATAACAAACGTAAGGAACATCAAATGCCCAAAATGAAGACCCACAGTGGGTCCAAAAAGCGCTTTCGCGTTACCGCATCCGGTAAGGTCAAAAGCGGCGCCGCAGGCAAACGCCACGGTATGCGTAAACGGTCTCAAAAAATGAAGCGGGAAGCACGGCAGGGTTTAATCCTGTTCAAAGCTGATGGTGACAACATCATCAAGCATTTCCTGCGCCAACACTAAGGAGACTGACACATGGCACGCGTTAAACGTGGTGTAACAACCCACGCCCGTCATAAAGAAATGGTCAAGCTCGGCAAAAGCTATCGCGGCCGCGCATCCACCAATTTCCGTATCGCAATTCAGAAGGTCGAAAAAGGCCTGCAATACGCCTATCGCGACCGTAAGGCGCGTAAAGGCGAATTCCGCGCTTTATGGATCCAGCGTATTAATGCTGGCGTCCGTGAACATGGCATGACCTATGCCCGTTTTATCAACGGCCTCAAGCATGCTGGTATTGAGCTCGATCGTAAGCAGTTGTCCGAACTGGCTGCGACCGAACCCGCTGTTTTTAAAAGCTTGGTCGATAAGGCCCAGGCTGCTTTGAAAAAAGCGTAAATAAAGCCAATTAAAAGGGCCCCTGCAAAAAACAGGGGCCTTTTTTTATGCCCTGAATAAGCTAATCTCTTTAAAGAATCTCAAGGTAAAACATGGCCGAATTAGCAAGCTTAAAACAGGAACTCCTCAAGGCCGTAAGTAGCGCAAAGGACGCTACGGCGCTTGATGAGGTGCGCGTTACAGCCTTAGGTAAAAAAGGCCGCATTACAGAATTAATGAAAACGCTTGGCACGCTGGCCCCTGATGTTCGCAAAGAACAAGGCGCTGCTCTCAATGTTTTAAAAGATGAAATTGCGGCACAGATTGAAGCTAAGCAAAAAACACTTGCTGTTGCCGAATTAGGCGCACGACTGGAACGTGAACGCATTGACGTCACCCTATCAACACGTCCTCAAGATGAGGGTCGTGTACACCCCATCTCGCAGACCATTGATGAAATCGTTACGATCTTTGGGGCTATGGGCTTTAAGGTCGCCAAGGGCCCAGACATTGAAAGCGATGAGTATAATTTTACCAAACTGAATATCCCATCTGACCATCCAGCGCGCGATATGCAAGCCACCTTCTATCTGCCGCAAACAGGTGAACATCCCACGGTCTTACGCACCCAAACATCGCCTGTGCAAATTCGCACCATGATGAAGTCACAGCCCCCTATTCGTATTATTGCACCGGGCCGCACCTATCGCTGTGATTACGACATGACCCACACGCCGATGTTCCATCAAGTCGAAGGCCTTGTTATCGATGAAGCCACCCATATGGGTCATTTGAAAGGCTGTCTCTTAGAATTTTTACGCCAGTTTTTTGGCATCAAGGATTTGCCGGTACGTTTTCGCCCCTCTTACTTCCCTTTCACAGAACCTTCTGCTGAGGTTGATATTGGCTGCTCACGTAAAGGCGGCGAATTAAAACTTGGCAATGGTGGCGATTGGCTCGAGATCCTGGGCTGCGGCATGGTTCATCCAAATGTGCTGAAAAATTGCGGCATTGATCCTGAGAAATATCAGGGTTTTGCTTTTGGTATGGGTATTGAGCGTATCGCCATGCTGAAATATGGCATCCCAGATTTACGCACCTTTTTTGAAGCTGATATGCGCTGGCTTAAGCATTATGGATTTCTGCCATTAGATATCCCTAACCCAGCTCTTAAGGGATAAGACATGAAATTCACACTCGATTGGCTTAAACAGCATCTTGATACCAAAGCATCCTTACAGGAAATCTGTGACAAACTGACTGCCATAGGGCTTGAAGTTGAGAGCGTTCAAGATCGCGGCAAGTCACTAGCACCCTTTATTATCGCCGAAGTTCTGACAGCAGAAAAACATCCGCAAGCTGATCGCCTTAAAGTCACAACCGTCAATACCGGCAAAGAAAAACTGCAAGTTGTATGCGGAGCCCCCAATTGCCGAGCAGGCATAAAAGTTGTTTTAGCGCGCCCAGGTGATGTCATGCCTGACAGCGGTGAAGCTTTGAAAAAGGGCACCATTCGTGGTGTTGAATCTAATGGCATGCTTTGCGCCGCAGATGAATTAGGCCTTAGCAGCGAAGAAACTTCTGGCATCATTGAATTACCCGCCGATGCGCCTGTTGGTGAAAGCTATGCGCGCTACAGTAAGCTTGATGATGCAGTCATTGAAATTAATCTGACGCCTAATCGTCCTGACTGCGCGGGTCTTACAGGGATTGCGCGTGATTTAGCAGCCGCAGGTATGGGCACGCTTAAGCCGACACCTCTGAAGCCCATCAAAGGCTCTGGCCCCAGTGCCATCAAAGTTAAACTGAACTTCCCACAAAGCACAAAGCCCTGCCCTCTTTTCGTTGGGCGTCTTATTAAGGATGTCAAAAATGGTGCTAGTGATTTTATTATGCAGCAACGGCTAACGGCCATTGGTCTGCGTCCTATTTCAGCTTTAGTCGATATCACCAATTATATGACCTTTGCTAACGCACGTCCTTTGCACGTGTTTGATGCCAAGAAAATCAAAGGCAATTTATGGGTTGGTCCCGCTAAAGGCGGCGAGACCTTCAAAGCGCTCAATGGCAAAGAGTACAAACTTGAAGCTGGCATGACGGTGATAGGTGATGATAGCGGCGTCATTGGTCTTGGTGGCATTATGGGTGGCGAAACGACGGCCGTGGATGAAAACACGACTGACGTTTTTGTGGAATCTGCTTATTTTGATCCCGCGCGCACCGCTCAAACAGGCCGCGCTCTGCAAATTTCGAGTGACGCCCGCTACCGGTTTGAGCGCGGCATTGATCCAACCTTCACTATTCCTGGCATCGAACTCGCAACACAGCTCATTCTTGATATGTGTGGGACAAAAGAAACCAGCGTCAGTGACTTAGAAATTGCTGGTGCCGTACCAGACACAGCCCGCAAATTGACTTTAGATGCTGGCAAATGCCTCAAACATGTGGGTTTTGATGTTCCTTTAGTTGAGCAGGTAAAAATTCTTACTGCACTTGGCTTTGAGACAAAAGCATCAGGCACAACCCTTCAAGTGATGGTGCCTAGCTGGCGCCCGGACATTGATGGGCCTAATGATCTGATTGAAGAAATTGTCCGCATCAAAGGATATGAACATATCCCCGCGACATCTTTACAAAAGCCAACTACGCTTTTGGCAGCTATTGATGTTCAAGATCAACGTGGCAATAGCGCTAAACGTGCTTTAGCCGGCCAAGGTCTTTTAGAAGCAGTGACTTGGTCCTTTATGCCAAGCAAAATAGCTGAGCAATTTGGTGCCATTGATAAAAGCCTACGCCTTGCCAATCCTATCAGCAGTGATTTGGATGTCATGCGTCCCAATATTCTCGGTAATTTGATTATGGCTGCAAAACGTAATGCCGATCGTGGTTTTGCCGATGTTGGTCTTTTTGAAGTGGGGCCTATCTATAAAAATGCTACCGCTGAAGGTCAGGATATCGTTGCCGCATCTCTACGTGCCGGCATGACACCCCGCAATTGGGCAGAAAAACAACGCCCTGTTGATGCCTTTGATGCCAAAGCTGATGCGATTGCAGCCTTAGCTGCATGCGGTGCCCCCGTTGCATCACTACAAGTTACTGCCGATGCACCAAGCTGGTATCATCCAGGCCGCTCAGGCGCTTTACGTCTTGGACCTAATGTTCTCGCTTATTTTGGTGAAATTCACCCAGCCCTTCTCATCGCGTCTGATGCTTCAGGCCCTATGGTTGGCAGTGAAATTTTCTTTACCCAAATTCCTCAAAGCCGCTCAGTAAGCTCGGCTAAGCCGCTCTTGAAGCTCGAAGCCTTGCAACCCGTAACTCGTGACTTTGCCTTTGTAGTTGGTAGTGAAGTCACTGCCGCTAAATTGATCACAGCGATTAAAAGTGCTGATAAGAATCTGATACGTGATGTATCCGTGTTTGATGTGTATGAGGGTGAGCGTCTCGGTGCTGGCAAAAAATCAGTGGCCCTCAGCGTCACACTTCAACCAACTGATAAAAGCCTGACAGATGCAGAGATTGAGAAAATCTCTGCCAATATTACGGCAGCGGCCACGAAAGCTACTGGCGCTACGTTAAGAAGCTAATTAGCCCGAAACGACGGGGGCGGAATAGCGCTGCCCATTTAATCTTGCGAGTTCGCGACGAACCGCTTGGTCGTGCGAAGGAGCAAATCTAGCTTTTTCTTGGCAATAGCCTTTATCGGCAAGAATGGGGTTGCTTGCTGTTGCTGTAACAATCCCATCTTTCACTCTCTCTTTAGGCATAGCTACCCTTAAGGTAAAAGTGGTGACCAGGCTGGATCAGAAGCATCGGTTGGCGTTGATACTTCACGCTCATTATAGCCGGTTAAATCAACACTATAGAGTTTGGCTTCTTTGCCACGGCTGCCACTGGTTTCTTTGAAGTACATCAAGACGCGACCATTGGGTGCCCATGTTGGACCTTCAGCATGGAAAGCCTCAACCAATTGGCGCTCGCCTGAACCATCTGGGCGCATAACACCAATATAGAAACGGCCACCTTGTAATTTTGTGAAGGCAATCAAGTCACCGCGTGGTGACCAAACCGGCGTTCCATAGTTACCACTGCCAAAGCTGATACGTTTCACATCACTGCCATTGGAGCGCATGGTGTAGATCTGCTGCGAGCCACCACGATCGGATTCAAACGTAATATTCTGACCATCGGGTGAATAGCTGGGAGCTGAGTTGATCGATGTGCCAGTCGTCAGCTGTTGCGTACGACGGCTACGCAGATCCATCGTGAAAATATTCGACCCACCATTTTCTGACAGACTGAAAACCACGCGCTGACCATCAGGCGCAAAACGTGGTGCAAAGGTCATATTGGCAAAATCACCCAACACGTCTTGGCGACCACTGTCGATATTGAAGAGATAAACACGGGGCTTATTATTATAATAAGCCATATATGTAATTTGCTGCATGGTTGGTGAGAAACGTGGCGTTAAGACCATCGCCCGTCCATCGGAGAGAATGCGGTTGTTTTCGCCATCCTGATCCATAATAGCCAAACGCTTCATACGATTGGTACCAGGTCCTGTTTCCGCAACATACACAACACGCGTATCGAAATAGCCATCTTCACCTGTAATACGCTTATAAATTGAGTCAGCAACAATATGAGCAACGCGGCGCCAGTTGGCTGGGGTTGTGAAGTAAGCAAGGCCTGTCATTTGCTGTTCAGCAAAGACGTCCCATAAACGGAATTCAACTTTGAGACGGCCATCTGGTTGGGTTTCGATTTTGCCAACAACCAAGGCTTGCGCATTTAAAACACGCCAATCAGCAAAACGTGGGGCCACCAACAAGGAGCCGGCATCTTGTACAAATGATTTTGGATCAACAGCACTGAAAAGACCGGAACGGACCAAATCATTCGTCACGACCGTTGCAATATCACGACCATATTGCTGTTCATTGCCGGTGTTACCAAAGAAAGAAGGGATAGCAATGGGGATCGGCTCGACCACACCTCGTGTAATATCAACTTTGATCTCAGCATGCGCCTGGGGCATCAGCACTAAGAGCAGGCAGAGAGCGCCTAGAGTGCGAGAAATGAATTTGTTGATGGCGTTGGTCATAGCATATCCCTTGGATCGAAAGTGAAATTGATGCGTTTCCATTGATCGTACTTATCGGCGGGTAACTCAAGCGGGCTGCACTTCGGACTGTTCAGAGCGCGCAATGCTGATTCAGCAGCGGCGCGGAAGAAACTATCGGTCACCATGCGGGTCTTATCCACAATCTCTGCATGTTGTACCGTACGGTCAGGATTAACATCAATCACGATTTCGACAACCAGATTGTGCGCATCCCTAGCACCAATAGGCATATTCCAGCATTGCGATATCTGCCGTCTTAACAAATCTTCTTCGCTAATTGTTAAACGGCTGGATAGCGCAGGAGCCTGACTTTTAGGCTCCACTTGCTGTTTCAAATCAGTCTTAGCGTCTGTTTTGGCCTGTTCTTGTGGCTTTAGTTTGGCAACGTCTTTAAGGAGCTTATCAAAGGTGTTTTCCTTAGGCTTAGCCGTATCTGGCGGTTTGGGCTTATCCGCAGGCTTCGGCAAAGCAATAGATTCTACCTTCTCAGGCATCTTAGGAGGCGATGGTGGCGCAGGCTGAGATTTAGGAGCAGGTGCAGGCGGCGGCGCAGGTGGCTGCTCAGGCTCTTCGACATCCTTCACACGCGTGTTGGTCAGCTCAGCAATCTCAACAATTTCGAACGGCACAGGATCGTGATGGGATGGCAAAGGTTTAAAGAGAACGGGTAAGCCAAAATATAAGAACAACAGCAACAGCACATGCAGCCCTGCCGAGACGGCAAGGCTGTTTTTCAGACTGTCGTCAGTGACGGTTGTCCTCATGCTCTCTCTTAACGGCGTGCGCCAGGCTGGGGCAATTCGGCGACCAAAGCCACTTTGTTAAATCCACTCGAACTAATCGTTCCCATGACTTCCATGATACGTCCGTATGAAACGGACTTATCACCACGCACAAAGATGCGCGCATCGGGGTTAGCGCCGGTGATAGCTTTAAGTTTAGGCACCAAATCATCCAAGCTCATTTTAGCTTCCTGCAAAAAAACCTTGCCAGAACCATCAATGCTGACAACCAATGGCTCTTTGTCCTGGCTGACTGTTTTAGCTTGCGTCTTAGGCAGATCCACAGGAACAGCCACGGTCATCAAAGGTGCTGTCACCATAAACACGACGAGCAACACCAACATGACGTCCACGAAAGGTGTAACGTTGATATCCGAGACGGGACGATAATAGCGACGGCGGCCGCGGCCACCACCGCCTGGCATCATTTGCGCCGCCATGATGGAGCCTCTCCCTCTGACCGCTCGCTGCGATCAGCACGCGTTTCCTCAAGATTACGCGATAAGGTCGCCACAAAATCATTGGCGAAGTTATCAAGGCGTGCGCTATAGCGGCCAATCTCAGTTGCAAATTTGTTATAGGCTGTGGTTGCTGGAATGGCCGCAACAAGACCGATTGCTGTTGCCAATAACGCTTCGGCAATACCAGGAGCCACAACAGCAAGGCTGGTGTTTTGTGCCTGCGCAATACCTATGAAGCTATGCATGATGCCCCAGACGGTACCAAACAAACCGATGAAGGGAGCGACTGAACCAACCGATGCCAAAAAAGTCATCCAGGTTTCAATCATCGCCATTTCACGACCGATGGTAACCTGCAAGATGCGATCAACGCGCGCTTGAATATTGGTGCGGTTGCCAGGATTGGCGAAGAGACCTTTATCATGAGCACTGCGCCATTCTTTCATACCGGCAACAAAAACAGCCTGCATAGGATCCGCTGGACGCTTGATTTTGTCATAAAGCATATCAAGCGAGCCGGATGACCAAAAACGCTCTTCAAAATATGTAGCTTTGCTTTTGAGACGGTTCAGTTTGATGGCTTTGTCAAAAATAATCGCCCAGGTGAGGATCGAAATAATCATAAGGCCGATAATGACCATCTTGCCGAGAAAATCGGCATGGCCAAAAAGACCCATGAGCGACATATCTGTTGCTCCTACGGATCCAGCCAATTGGAGGGCATTCACGGCTTGAACGGGTTGGGCATCCATAAAATCTAACTCCCTGAAAGGCAGCCAAGGCTTGCCTCAAAACATGCTGATTCGACCCTTGAGAGGGCCATAAACCCTGTTCTACCTAGGCTGAACGGGCTTCTCAAGCATTAGAAATAGGCAGGAAAATCTGGCGTAATTGCGGCGGCCAGCGTGAGGGGCGGCCTTCAGGGGTAATAGCAACCAGAACCACCTTCAAGACGGCCAAAACAGTGGATCCACGGCTTATGGTCTGACGCATTGTGAGGGATGTATTCCCCTGTGCCACGACTTCAGTGACAACATCCAGCAAATCATCAAGTTTACCTGTCGCTTTAAAATCAATCTCGATCAACTTAACAACAATAACGAGGCCAAATTCGGCTTTAACCTGGTGGTGATCATACCCACCTGCCCGTAAAGCCTCCGTTCTGGCACGTTCAGCAAATTTAAGAAAATTGGGATGATAGATAATGCCAGCGGCATCCGTGTCCTCATAATAGACACGGCATTGAAGTGTGTGAGGTTTAGTCATCAGTCTCCGGGGATGCGTCTGCAACTAATAAATCAATTTGCCGACCTTTGGGAGGATTAAGCCCGATATGCTTATAGCCAGCATCAGCCAACATCCGGCCGCGTGGTGTCCGCTGCAACAAACCCTGTTGGATCAAATAAGGCTCAATCACCTCTTCGAGAACATCGCGCTGCTCAGCAAGTGCGGCAGCCAAAGTTTCGACACCAACCGGACCACCACCATAATGTTCGGCGATGATCCCAAGGTAACGACGATCCATGGCATCGAAGCCTAAACGATCAACTTCTAAACGTTGTAGCGCGGCATCCGCCGCTTTCGCATCAATCGCTTTATGACCCGCCACAGAAGCGAAGTCACGGACGCGACGTAAAAGCCGTCCGGCCACACGTGGCGTGCCACGCGCACGGCTCGCAATTTCTCCGGCGCCATCCGCCGTTAAAGGCATATCTAATTTTCCAGCGGCGCGTGTAAGAATTTTCTGTAATTCCTCAGGCGTATAAAATTGTAACCGCAATGGAATACCAAAGCGCTCACGCAAAGGACGCGTTATCAAACCACTGCGTGTCGTAGCACCAATTAGCGTGAATTGAGGTAAGTCGATACGTACCGATCGTGCGGCAGGACCTTCTCCAATAATCAAATCCAGCTGAAAATCTTCCATAGCTGGATAAAGGATTTCTTCAACGGCAGGCGAGAGACGGTGGATTTCATCGATGAAGAGAACGTCATGCGGCTGCAAATTAGTCAGGAGCGCGGCAAGGTCGCCAGCCTTGGCAATCACGGGGCCTGAGGTTGCTCTAAAATTGACGCCCAATTCTTTGGCTATGATCTGAGCGAGGGTTGTTTTACCCAAACCTGGTGGTCCAAAAAGAAGCGTATGATCAAGGGATTGGCCGCGTTGCTTTGCAGCTTGAATGAAGACTTCGAGGTTGCCGCGAAGGGCTTGCTGGCCAATGAAATCTTCTAGTTTCTGGGGGCGCAAAGCGTGATCTGGCGCCTCTTGTGGCAGGGCTTCACGCTCGACAAGACGTTCGGGTTTAGCAGCACTCATGCGGCGCTATCCTTTCGGCTCAGCTCAGCAAGACTGAGGCGTATAACTTCATCAAGCTTAGCTTGCGGATTTTGACGCGTAACTGTTGCAACAGCAGCAAAGGCTTCAGAACGACGATAACCAAGATTGATAAGGGCCGAGACCGCATCACTTGCAACTGAGCTTGGTGGTAGTGCGCCACTCATATCTTTTGCACCATGCAAAGGAATGGGTTTGGACATAAAGGCAGGAACTTTATCTTTAAGTTCAGTCACAAGACGCAATGCTAATTTAGGCCCTACTCCATCGGCTTGCGTCAGCGCTGATTTATCCTGCGCAGCAATCACACCCGCCAATTGATCAGGGGAAATGGAACTGAGAATAGAAAGTGCGACACGGGCGCCAACGCCTTGCACAGTAGTCAATAACTGAAACCAATCTTGCTCTTCAGCATCTGCAAATCCAAAAAGATTGATCGCGTCTTCACGCACTTGCGTTTCAATTAAAAGGGATATGGCAGATTTTAGAGGACCGATTTGACGCAATGTGCGAGCTGAGCAGGTCACGACATAGCCAACGCCATTCACATCCAGCAAAACTTGGGAGCCGGTAACGCGGTCTATCGTTCCTGATAATTTGCCAATCATTTAAAGCTCACCGGTTTGCAATGTTTTATCACAAATCGTCTTGTAATCCGAGGTTAATTCCGTGCCCGTCGGCAAATCATAGGCAGCTATGTCGTCGGCATAGGCTATGCCCAAAGACACTGTTGTGGGCTTATCCGAATGATTGAAAAAACGAGCATTATCGCCACTCACCACCCATTCATCCTTTGAGGCTAGCCATGTGCCATATGTGGTCACAAACTTCTGCGCAACCTCAGGTAAAGCGTTAAAGTCTTGGGCCGAATAAACACGATCAATCCGTTCATCAAAACGCCAAATGACCTCCCCTTTTTTAACAGGGGCTAAAAGAAAAACGCCAAAGCCATGAATGGGGCTTGGTTTTAAGGTTGTAGGAAACAAAAGCATTAGCGCCCCTTAGCAGCAGCATAAATGGGTGACGAAGAATGATGGGCATGAGCGATGGCCACGGCAAGAGCATCAGCAGCATCAGCAGCCAACTTACCCGCTCCTGGCAGCAACATATTAATCATAGCCTGAACTTGCACTTTGTCGGCATGTCCATAGCCCGTCACCGATTGCTTGATCCGGTTAGGTGAATATTCTGAAACGGGCAACCCTGCTTGCGCTAAAGTCAGCATAGCAGCACCTCGTGCTTGACCCAGCTTAAGAGCTGAAAGTGCATTTTTGTTTACAAAGGTCTCTTCTATGGCGGCTTCAGAGGGTTGGTGCTGCGTTAAGACAATCGCCAAACCTTCTGCCAATGACACAAGGCGCTCCGCCATCGGTAAATCACTGTTAGGGCTTATGCGCCCTGCAGCAACATACGATAAACGATTGCCATCTTGAGCCACGATGCCCCACCCTGTGTGGCGAAGCCCTGGATCAATGCCAAGTATCAAAAGGGAACGAATCATTGCTTAAAACCTATCATATTCGCTAGATATTGAAACGTTCTACGCAAAGCCTCCCTTAACCAAAACAGGTCACAACATGGTCTTTGAATGGTGGCATTGGGCCATATTAGGCGTCGTTCTCGTCATAGCTGAGCTGGTCGTCCCCGCTTTTGTTCTTGTCTGGTTTGGCCTTGGCGCCATCTTGGTCGCCCTTGCTCTTGCCCTTTTTCCCGAGATGTCTCTCATCGGACAATTACTAATCTGGATCGCGGCATCAGTGGCACTGGTTTATCTGTGGTTTAAAGTTTTCAAGCCCAACCAACACAAAATTCTTTTCGGTCGTTCTTCAGCTGAAGCCGTTGGCGAAAAAGGCCTTTTGGTGAGTGATGTTGAGCCCTATCAAAAAGGTCAGGTTCGCTTTCAAAAGCCACTCATTGGATCTGATGTATGGGATTGCATTGCAGATGAACCCATCAAAGCAGGATCACGCGTAAAAGTCGTAAGTATTGAAGGCAATATTCTTAAAATCACCAAGAGCGAGGGATAATCATGACTGGCGGCCAACTCTTTACCATTGCACTGGTTGCATTTGCGATTGTTACCATTTTGCGTGGTGTGCGTATCGTACCGCAAGGCGAAGAATGGATTGTTGAGCGTCTTGGCAAATATGCCTTTACCTTTATGCCCGGCCTCAATTTGATGATCCCTTATTTGGATCGCGTGTCGCAGAAAATTGTCACAAAAGATATTATGCTGGATGTGCCAGAACAGGAAGTGATCACAAAAGACAATGCTGTGTTGGTCACCAACGCCATTGCCTTTATTAAAGTCACAGATCCTGTTAAGGCCGTTTACGGCATTGTTAATTTTGCCGATGCAATCCGTAATTTAATCATGACCACTTTGCGCTCAATCGTTGGTGAAATGGAACTCGATCAAGCCCTTTCCTCGCGCGATAAAATTAAAGCACGCTTACGGGAAAGCATCGCTGATGAAGTTGTGGATTGGGGCCTCACGGTTAAGTCTGTTGAAATACAAGACATCAAACCCTCACCGTCCATGATTAAGGCCATGGAAATGCAGGCTGCAGCAGAGCGCGAACGTAAAGCTGCCGTCACAAAAGCTGAAGGTGAAAAACAAGCTGCTATTCTGCAAGCTGAAGCACGGCTAGAAGCAGCGCGCCGCGATGCTGAAGCCCAAGTGACATTGGCTCAAGGCTCAGCTGAGGCTATTAAAAAGGTTATGGCAGCAGCTACAGGTGCTGACACGCCTTTGCTTTATCTCTTGGGTGAAAAATACATCAAAGCCATCACGCAGATGTCAGAAAGTCCGAATGCAAAAACAATTTTGCTGCCGGCTGATATTCAAGAAACAGTACGCGGCGTCATGGGTAAGTTTGGTCGGACGGGTTAAGCTTTAATCTTTTCCGTCAGTTCCGGAATGATCGTGAACAAATCGCCGACGAGACTGTAATCAGCGACAGACATAATTGGGCATTCAGCATCCTTATTGATTGCAACAATAACCTTGCTGTCTTTCATGCCAGCCAAATGCTGGATGGCCCCTGAAATACCAATAGCGATATAGAGATTGGGCGCTACAACCTTGCCCGTTTGGCCAACCTGATAATCGTTAGGCACATATCCAGCATCAACTGCTGCACGTGATGCACCTATAGCAGCGCCAAGCTTATCCGCTAGCGGCTCAAGCAATTTCTTAAAGTTCTCAGCTGATCCTAAAGCACGACCACCTGAGACAACAACTTTAGCGGCGGTCAATTCAGGACGCTCAGATTTCGATAATTCCTCACCTGCAAATTTGGAGAGACCTGTATCGCCTGCTGCATCTATTTTTTTCAAAGCTGCGCTACCGCCTGTGGCTGCTGCAGCATCAAATGCTGTGCCGCGCACTGTGACGAATTTGATTTTGTCTTTGGATTGCACTGTGGCAATGGCGTTACCGGCATAAATAGGACGCACAAAAGTATCAGCACTTTCCACACCGATAATGTCAGAAATTTGTGCACAATCACAAAGACCTGCTGCACGCGGCAAATAGTTCTTACCATTGCTGGTCGCAGGCGCCATCACATGGCTGTAATTCGCAGCGAGCTTCGCAATGAGTGCACCCATATTCTCAGCTAAAAAATGCTCATAGGCCGCGTCATCAGCATGCAAAACCTCAGTAACGCCAGCAATTGTTGTAGCCGCTTGAGCTGCTGCTGCTGCATTATGACCAGCAACCAAAATAGTGATGGGCTGACCAATTTTAGCAGCGGCTGTAACGGCATGCAGCGTCGCTGGCTTCAAGCTTTTATGATCATGTTCAGCAATAAGAAGCGTTGCCATTAGATCACCTTTGCTTCGTTCTTGAGTTTATCAATCAGTGTCGCCACATCAGGCACTTTGATACCCCCCTTACGTTTAGGAGGCTCTGTAACCTTAAGAAGTGTGTGCCGCGGCGTCATATCAACGCCAAGAGAAGCCGCATCGAGCGTTTCAATAGGCTTCTTCTTAGCTTTCATAATATTGGGCAAAGTTGCATAGCGCGGCTCATTGAGACGCAGATCTGTCGTTACAACGGCTGGTAATTTCAGTTCAACAGTTTCAAGGCCACCGTCAACTTCGCGCGTCACTTTGACGTTACCACTGCCAATTTCTACCTTGGATGCAAACGTACCCTGTGCCCAACCAAGCATCGCTGCGAGCATAGGACCTGTTTGACTGCTATCACCATCAATAGCTTGCTTACCCATAATCACGAGATCGGGTTTTTCTTTTTCGATGATTTTCTTAAGAGCATGAGCAACACCCAAAGACTGAATTTCTGTTTCAATCGGCACATAAATCGCGCGATCGATACCCATCGCCATTGCTGTGCGCAATGTTTCTTGCGCTTGGGTTGGACCAAAAGTGACGGCGATGGTCTCCGTTGCAACGCCCTTTTCTTTGAGCTTTACCGCTTCTTCGACAGCAATTTCATCGAAGGGGTTCATCGACATTTTGACATTGGCTGTTTCAACGCCACTCGCATCTGCTTTAATGCGAACTTTGACGTTAAAATCGATAACACGTTTGACGGTAACAAGGATTTTCATGGATGAGACTAAGGCTGGTTAACGCTGAATCACCTTATTTTTATGGCACAAAACGTTAAGAAATCATAACCCCAGGCCCTGAAGCACATGCAACAATTGTTTGTATGGCATCAAAAATGGTAAAATAGATCGATTTTAAAGACTAGATAGACCGTTCATTTTTTAAAGGATTTGACTATGCCGACCCTTAGATATGGCAAGCGCAAACCACCCAAAAGTCGACACGCTCGTGATGTCGAACGTTCATTTAGCCAAGTCAGTGAGCGACTGGCGAAGCGCGCCAAAATAAAACTAAGCGAAGCACAATTCTCAAACATAATGACGCGCATCAAATTGGGCAGAACAGAAATTGTTGAACGCCGCCCCGAAACAAGCGTCCATCATGTCCAGCTAGGCAAAGAATCTAAAGTCTCTGTATTTATTGTTGCCAACAATACAACCTCCATGCCGATTACAGCCTATCCTGCTACTGCTTACACCCAAAACACAGATGGTAGTTGGAGTAAGGCTCCTGAAACACGCCTTAGCCAGAGACGCCGCCATACCTGGGCCAGCACACCGTCATAATTTTATTCATCTGTCGTTCAAAGACTTCACAATAAAAAAACCGGCGTTGCTTTAGAGGCAACGCCGGTTTCTATATTTACAAGCTTTGATCTTTCTTAGCTGGCTTGAGCCTGCTGTTGCAGATCGGCGCCAGTTGCTTGGTCCACAGCCTTCATCGACAGCTTCACTTTGCCGCGATCATCAACGCCAAGAACCTTAACTTTCACTTCGTCACCAACATTGACGATATCGGTTGTCTTACCGACACGCTGATTGGCGAGTTCTGAGATATGCACGAGACCATCACGTGAGCCCATGAAATTGACGAAAGCGCCAAAATCAACAGTCTTCACAACTTTACCGGTGTAGATCACGCCAATTTCTGGTTCTGAGACAATACCTTTGATCCAAGCAATGGCGGCATCGCCAGCCTTGGCATCGACAGCGGCAACCTTAATGGTACCATCATCTTCGATATCGATCTTAGCGCCTGTGGTTTCGCAGATTTCGCGAATAACCTTGCCGCCTGTTCCGATAACTTCACGGATTTTGTCTTTCGGAATATTGATAACCGTGATGCGCGGAGCGTTCTGGTTGACACCTTCACGCGCCGTGTTGATGGCTTTAGCCATTTCACCAAGGATATGCAGACGTCCCTCTTTGGCCTGACCCAAAGCGATTTTCATGATCTCTTCGGTAATCGAGGTAATCTTGATGTCCATTTGCAGAGCGGTCACGCCTTTTTGTGAACCCGCAACTTTAAAGTCCATATCACCTAAGTGATCTTCATCACCCAGAATGTCTGAGAGAACCGCAAAGCCACGATCTTCCTTGATCAAGCCCATAGCGATACCTGCAACAGGTGCTGGCAAAGGAACGCCTGCATCCATCAATGATAAAGATGTTCCGCAGACGGTTGCCATAGAAGATGAGCCGTTGGATTCAGTGATTTCTGAAACCACACGCATCGTGTAGGGGAACTTGTCCTTGGCAGGCAAAAGTGGGTGCAGTGAACGCCAAGCTAATTTGCCATGGCCGATTTCGCGGCGTCCGGGGCTGCCCATACGACCTGTTTCACCAACTGAGTATGGAGGGAAATTGTAATGCAGCATGAAATGCTCGCGATACTCACCTTCCAACGCATCGATGATTTGTTCGTCCTGGCCTGTACCCAGCGTTGTAACAACCAAAGCCTGGGTTTCACCACGTGTGAAGAGAGCCGAGCCGTGAGCGCGTGGCAGAACGCCAACTTCGCACACGATTTGACGTACAGTCTTGGTGTCACGGCCATCAATACGCTTGCCGCTATCCAAGATCATGCCACGTACATGGTCATATTGCAGTTGTTCAATGCCTTCTGCGACATGTTCAGCAGCAAATTCTTCAGCTGGAATTGAGGACTTAGCTTTTTCTTTCATCGCATCGAGCTTCGTGTAACGCGCTTGTTTGGCGGTTTCACTGTAAGCGCTAGCAACATCAGCACCAACAAGGGCTTTGAGTTTAGCTTGCAACGCTTTCTTATCATAAGCAGCTGGCGGCAAATCGCGCGGTTCTTTAGCGCACATTTCAGCGAGAGCAATGATGAGATCGATTACAGGTTGGAAGCTCTTATGACCAAACATAACCGCATCCAACATAACGTCTTCAGGCAGTTCTTTGGCTTCTGATTCCACCATCAGCACACCTTCTTTTGTGCCGGCAACCACGAGATCAAGCTCTGAGCTTTCCAAATCGGTAGCGCTTGGGTTGAGCAAGAACTTACCTTCTTTGTAGCCAACGCGAGCAGCTGCAACAGGACCAAAGAATGGGATGCCTGAGATTGTCAGCGCCGCTGAACAGCCAACCATAGCAACGATATCTGGATCGTTTTCCAGATCGTGGCTGAGAACGGTGGCAACCACTTGTGTTTCACACAAATAGCCTTCAGGGAACAAGGGGCGGATCGGACGATCGATCAAACGGCTGACCAGTGTTTCTTTTTCCGAAGGACGGCCTTCGCGCTTGAAGAAGCCGCCAGGAATTTTACCTGCGGCATAGGTTTTTTCTTGATAGTTGACGGTGAGCGGAAAGAAGCTTTGTCCTTCTTTTGCTGTTTTTGCACCAACAACGGTGCAGAGCACGGTTGTGCCGCCGAGCGTTGCCATGACAGCGCCGTCAGCTTGACGGGCGATACGGCCGGTTTCGAGGGTAAGCTTTGTGCCACCCCAATCCATTTCTTTACGATAAACTTTGAACATTGTTGTGTTCCTCTTTTTTAGAGTCCCAATCGGCCCCATGCCGACTGGCCTTTCATGCTGCTTTTTGCTTCATGAATCTCGTGATGCCAAAAGCATCATTCCCGCTTGCGCGGGAATGAAAACTTTCGATGTTATTTGCGTAAGCCCAGTTCGACGAGAAGCTTTTCATAGCCACTGACGTTGGTCTTTTTCAGATAGTTCAGAAGACGGCGGCGATTGCCAACCATCATGAGAAGACCGCGACGTGAATGATGATCTTTCACATGCTTTTCAAAATGTGCGGTCAAATGATTGATGCGTTCGGTCAATAACGCGATTTGTACTTCAGGTGAACCGGTGTCACCTTTGTTACGGGCGTGCTTTTTAATGAGCGACTGTCTGCGCTCTGCTACTGTCGACATCGGATACTCCTTTTATCTAGAAATGAAATCCGCGCATCACACGAAACTCACCGGCTTTTGCCGTCACCAGTGCCACAGGAACTCCCTGATGCTCAGCGAAGATTGTCTCCGCTTCCATCAGATCGCCATGTTGTGGCCGGATCAGGATGCTTTGGCCGGCGCGTAATCGCTGCGCCTCACTAGCGGTAAGGTCGAGGCCCGGGATGTCGTCCAGTGCTTCTCTTATAGCCAGCAATGCCGTTAAGGCGGCGTTGTTATGGCTCAATTCCTGCAGTTTTTCCAGTGAAAAGGCCCTCTCTAAAGTGAAGGGTCCTACCCGGGTACGACGCAAAGCAGAGACATACCCGTAAGTACCTAATTTTAAAGACAAATCCCTTGCCAAAGACCTGACATACATGCCCTTCCCGCAATGGGTTTTAAAGCGAGCACTGCCTCTATCTGGCATGTCTATAAAGTTAAGGTCAAAAATCTCGACTTCACGGGATGCAATCTCAGGTTTGCCACCTGAGCGCGCTATATCATAAGCCCGCTGGCCTTCAAGCTTAATCGCTGAAAAAGCTGGCGGCGTTTGTTGGATGACACCAATAAAACCAGACAAAGCGTTTTTGATTTCAGCTTCGGTTGGACGTTTATCGGTTTGGGCGAGAACCTTACCTTCAGCGTCATCTGTATCGCGCTGCTCACCAAAGCGAACGGTGAACTCATATTCTTTATCGTCTTCCACGATGTAGGGGATGAGTTTAGTTGCTTCACCAAATGCGAGAGGAAGAATGCCTGTTGCTAAAGGATCCAACGTACCGCCATGACCTACTTTGTTGCCATCCATATAGCGTCGTGCTTTGCCAAGCGCTTGCGTTGATGTGAGGCCCAAAGGCTTATCGAGAACAAGCCAGCCGTGAACAGGTACAGAGGTTTTACGTTTACGCATGGCTAATCGTCGTCGTGATCGAAATCTTTATCCAAATCCTTAGCGACTTCAGGATCGTGAAGAATTTCATCAATACGTTGAGCATAATTAAAACTGTTATCGGCTTTAAAACCAAGCTTTGGCGCGTAACGCATATCGACATTTTTGGCGATAATGTGCCGAAAAAAGCCCGCCATATTATTTAGTGTTTTAACAGTTTCATCGAGCTGAATGCCGCCAAGTGGCATAACAAAGACAGTCGCGTTTTTGAGATCAGGGCTAACCTGAACTTCAGTGACCGTCACTGTGGGCGGTGAAAAACCATGCGGCCACGGCACTTCATCGCGCAGAAATACGCTTGCCAGGGCGTGGCGTAATTCTTCGCCGACGCGGAGTTGTCGTTGGGAACGCATAACTTAGTCTTTCAAAAATTAAAGCTGACGCGCGATTTCTTCGATCTCGAAACATTCGATGACATCTGACTGTTTGATATCATCATAATTTTCGAACGCCATACCGCACTCAAAACCTTCACGGACTTCTTTCACTTCGTCCTTGATACGTTTCAATGTTTTCAGTGTGCCTTCATGAATAACAACGTTATCGCGTAGGAGGCGAACCTTAGCGCCACGTTTAACAACACCTTCGGTAACCTTACAGCCAGCAACTTTGCCAACTTTGGTGATGTTGAACACTTGTAAAATCTGAGCATTGCCCAAGAATTTTTCACGCAAGGTCGGAGCCAACATACCTGTCAGCACCTGTTTAACGTCATCGATCACGTTATAGATGATCGAATAGTAACGAACCTCGATACCATCACGCTTTGCCATATCACGCGCTTGTTGATTAGCACGAACATTGAAGCCAATGATCATCGCTTGCGATGCTTTTGCGAGCGTAATGTCTGATTCCGTTACAGCACCAACCGCCGCATCCAGAACACGAACACGAACTTCGGTGTTTTCATCGGTCAGTTTGATAAGCGCTGTCTTGATCGCTTCAACCGAACCATGCACGTCACCTTTAATCAGCACGGCCATTTCCTTGACGGAACCGGCCTTGATGTTTTCCATCATCTGTTCAAGCGTACCACGCTGGCTAGCAGCTGCCTGTACTGTGCGTCTACGACGAGCACGGAATTCAGCGATTTCACGGGCCTTACCTTCATCAGGTACAACCATCAATTCGTCACCAGCCGATGGTGAGCCATTGAGACCCAAAACTTCGACGGGCATAGCTGGCGTTGCCATTTGGACGTTCTTGCCATGATCATCAATCAGAGCACGAACTTTACCCATCTCGCTGCCAGCAACGATGATATCACCAACACGCAACGTACCACGACGAACCAGAACAGTTGCTACTGAACCACGGCCCTTTTCTAGTTTGGCCTCGATAACTGAGCCTTCAGCTGGGCGATCTGGGTTGGCTTGCAAATCAAGGATTTCGGCTTGCAGCAACACAGCTTCAAGTAGCTTGTCTAAATTCTTTCGTGTCTTTGCTGAGATCTCAACCGAGAGTGTTTCACCACCCATATCTTCGGTTTGAATGTCATGCTGTAGTAATTCTTGGCGAACGCGATTTGGATTTGCAGACGGCAAGTCACATTTGTTGATAGCAACGATCATTGGCACATTCGCAGCCTTAGCATGCTTAATGGCTTCAATCGTTTGCGGCATGATGCCGTCATCAGCAGCGACAACGAGAATAACAATGTCTGTAACCTGAGCACCGCGCGAGCGCATTTCTGTAAAGGCCGCGTGACCTGGCGTATCAATGAAGGTTACCCGATCAAAACCATGCTTGGGTTCTGGAAACGCAACTTGATAAGCACCAATATGCTGAGTGATACCGCCCGCTTCACCCGACACAACGTTGGTTGAACGCAAAGCATCAAGAAGTGAGGTTTTACCATGATCGACGTGACCCATAACGGTCACAAC
>JBASWO010000118.1:0-2818 GCA_049276515.1 Alphaproteobacteria bacterium | reverse complement strand
CCTATATGCTGACCGTTGATAAAAATTTGCGGAATCGTACGTTTGCCACCTGCCTTTGCCATCATTTCATCTCGCTTGGCGGGATCAGCTGTCACATCAATTTCTGTAAAGGCCGCACCTTTCTTTTGCAAAAGCGCTTTAGCGCGTAGGCAGTAAGGGCAACTTGGGCCAGAATAAACGGTAATTTGGGGCATGCTCACGACTCCATATCTTTTATTATTTTAATCACATATATGGCGATTTGTTGACAAAAATTACGAATAATTTCAAATGCCGCAAAATCAGGAACCAAGTGGCCACTAGATGCGCCTTGGGTCTTAGAGAGGGTTCAGGCATAGTTAAAACATGCAGTCCGCAAGCCAAATTACCGTATTTAACCGCGCTTTAGTGCGTGAGCGTCGCGATCGTGCGGCGAGCAGATTTGTAAGCCATAGCGCACTTTTCGATGAAGCTGCCGAGCATTTGATTGAAAGGCTGCAAGACGTCAAACGCGAGTTTACTTCTGTTCTAAGCTTAGGTGCCCATGATGGGGGCTTAGAAAAACACTTTCCTAAAAGTTTTTTTGTTGGCACCGATTTATCTCCGAAATTATTACAGGCGCAGCATGCGGTACTAGCTGATGAAGAGTTCTTGCCGTTTCAAGAGAATAGCTTTGATCTAGTTTTTAGTAATTTGAATTTGCATTGGGTCAATGATTTGCCAGGCGCTTTAGCGCAAATCAGGCATGCCCTCAAACCGGATGGTTTCTTTTTGGCATCGATGTTAGGCGGGCATACCTTGCATGAATTGCGAAGCTGCTTGATGGAAGCCGAGATGAATGTAACGGGTGGCGTGAGTCCACGTTTATCACCAACCTTGGATTTGCAAACGGCGAGCAGTCTTTTGCAACGTATTGGGTTTACTTTACCTGTCGTGGATCAAGAGACGATAACCCTTACATACCCTGATGTTTTCTCATTGATGCGTGATCTTCGCGGCATGGGAGAGACCAACGCCCATATCCATCGTTTGCGCGTGCCAACGAGGCGCGCTGTGTTTGATGAGGTCGCGCGTTTGTATCAAGCCAAATTTGCGATGTCGGATGGGTATATACCGGCCCGCTTTGATGTAGTTTTTCTACATGGCTGGAAAGCTCCTATTCCCGCGTAATTTCAGCATTTTAACGGGATTTTAGGGATAAAAAGCGATGCTCAAAGACCTCGCTTTAAGGCTGAATGCTTCTCATGGCTGATAACAATCCCCGACAGCACAATGCGCCTGTTTTTGAAGGCCCGCGTATTTTTGGTCATGACATTGGTCTGTTTCCGACCATAGCCGCGATCGGCATTATTGTATCTTTCCTTTTATATTATCTGATGATGAAGGGTGTCGAATGCTACCGCGAGACATCGCCGGAAAGCGCCTTTCTTATCGATACATTGCCTTACATGGAATTGTTTGTTGGCCTTATGCTGACATTGGCATTGATGAATTATTTACGTACAGCGCGGTTACGCGGCAACGAAGTTGCTGAGCTCGCTAAATCCTTACGACATGTCAACACTGAATTGAGTGGCAAGATTGATGAAGAGGCGCGTATGGCCCGCGCCTTGCGTGATAGCGAGCATCGTTACCGCGCCATTTTCGAGAATGCAGGTATTGGTATCTGCCAGGTCGCCGATAATGGTGAATGGCTCAATGCCAATCATACAGCTGCGCGTATCTTGGGTTATGAAACACCGCAAGATTTGCTGGCGGCTCAACCAGATTTTCATAAGAAGCTTTTTGTTAATGCAAAGCAGCGCGCTGATTGGTTTGCCAAACTTCAGAATGATAGTCACCGTGAGCAAGAAATTGAGTTGTATACCAAGGAGCGTCAGGTCATTTGGGTCAATATGAGTGGCCACCAAATGAAGGATGATGAGAACAATCAGCGTTACTATGAATGTACAATGTATGATGTTACAGAGCGTAGACGTGCGGAGGTTGCGCTCATTAAGGCTAAAGAACAGGCTGACTTTGCCAACCGCAGTAAGTCAGAATTCTTAGCGAATATGAGCCATGAATTACGCACCCCCTTAAATGCAATCATTGGATTTGCAGAAATCATTAAAGATCAATTGTTCGGTGAAGTGGGGCAGCCGCAATATGTCGAATATGCCCGCGATATATATGATAGCGGTGAATTACTTCTCTCTCTCATCAATGATATTTTGGATATGTCAAAGATTGAGGCGGGTAAGCGCGCACTCTCAGAAGCGACGCTTGATGTCGAGGGTGTTATTCAGTCGGTTATTCGTTTAGTTGCGTCACGTGCCAAACTTGGAAAATTGCATCTCACCGTACGTATGCCTAAAGATTTACCCAATCTAAGGGGTGAAGAGCGTGCTCTCAAACAGGTTCTTACTAATCTTTTGACCAATGCGATTAAGTTTACCCCTGAAGGTGGTAGCGTTACGCTTACGGCTATCCGTGATGATTACGGTCGTCTTTGCATCAAGATTGAAGATAGCGGTATTGGTATTGCAGAAGAAGATATACCCGTTGCTCTAGCGCCGTTTGGCCAGATCGAAAGTGCCCTCAGCCGTAAAAACCAAGGTACGGGCTTAGGTCTCCCTTTAACGAAGGCACTTGTGGAATTGCATGGTGGTGTCTTGGATTTGGAAAGCAAGGTAGGCCAGGGAACAATAGTCACCGTTATTTTCCCAGCTGAGCGCGTTGTCGCTAAAAACGCAACCATTTAGCCATTGTTAAACTGCGATGCAGGCCTGCACCCTTCCGATATCTTATTTCGGTAGGCTCGAATTAAATCCTCTTTATTAACGAGCACCCTCAGAGG
>JBASWO010000117.1:0-12046 GCA_049276515.1 Alphaproteobacteria bacterium | reverse complement strand
TCCCAGAAAGGATCAAATGTTAAAGCTTGCCCGGGTTCGACAATCCTATCAAAGCCAAGTCTAGCTTGAGCTTTTTGAAATTTTTCAATTTCAGAAGGACTAAAGCCAAAACAAACTAAGGTTTGATCATGGGGTTCTGTATAAGCGGCAAAATCATCAAGCTTTTCTATGTAAACATCAGGGAGCAGGCCATAGCCAAAATTGATGCGTTTAAAGTTAGAAAATTGATCAAGATTTGGCAGTGTTAACGTAGTGAGCTGTGGATTGTAATTTTTGTAACTTGTGGGGGCCAGATCATAGAGGGCCAAATAAGTTGCGTTAAGCTTGGCGATACTCTCGCCAGCTCCGAGCTGATAATGATGCGCTTTGGTTTGTTCACTAAGGCGGCCGTAAAAATCACTCTTGGCCTCATTCAAACCGTCTTTCTTACCTCCCCAGACGATCAGACGTGGTGAGGAGCAAGCCATCTGATCAAACAGATAAATGTCATTGTATATTTTGCGCAGTAATTGATCGCGCTCTTGAGCATCTAGCGCAAGATAACTCTCTATTTTGATGGCAGCAGCCGAGAAGCGATCACCAAAACTGATATGTTTGGCATCTCGAGGAAGGGTAATTTTTGCAATATGGTCGACGGTTTCATCGCTGCCCCATGCGAGACGAAGATTACAAACCGAAGATAATTGTGCTGTTATCTCATCATCATGATTGTAGCGCAGTATGATGAGGCGTTCGCGTAGCGATAGAAATGTCGGTAAAATTTCTTGTATCAAACTGGTTAGGATTATTTGTACAGGATGAGGAGAGCTGGGTAAGCGCACCAAACACGTATTACCTGATAAAAGCGCGATGACTGATAAATATCCAAATAAAGTGGGGACGTTGCTGGGCGGGAGTATAAAAACGACTCCCACGGGGCTGCGCTCGATATGATCAGGCAAAAATCGCTCTAGAAGAATTTTGTGTGAAGCGGGACGTAGCCAAAAAGCTAATGTCTGTAACTCAGGATATTTCTGTGCCTCTTTACTATCCAAAAGTGCTTGAGAAAGTCCTGTGCAAAAGCGCACAGCCTCAGCTGAGGGGGATTGCAAGGACTGTTTTTGTAATTCCCTTACCTTTTGCACAATATGATCGACACTGATCTCTTTGCTTTCAGATATAAGCTGGACGTGCTTTGTCATGCAGCTTTTCCTTCTGCAATAACGTCGCTACAGCCACGCAATTCAGCACGTGGTGCGCGCCCGAGGATACGTAATCCATGACCCCCGTAACGCCCCTTATCTGTAGCTTTAATCACGCCCATATCTTCTGTCAAAAGTGAATGGCCAGGATAGCTATGTGGCAGAGCGCTTACTATTTGAACGAGCCCTTTCTCGCCTGGTGGCAGGGGCTCAAAAGTAAGTGGATCACGGATAATGACATCAGCAAAATGAGGTGGCACCAAAAGTCCATTTTCATTTTCTATAAAAACAGTGCCTGGCAATTCAGCCATGCCATAAAAATTGATGACCTTTGTAATACCTGTTTTATCAAAAAGCTGGGATTTAAAACGATCATTATCGATGGCAACATCAGCTAATTTCTTCCAGCCGCCACTATGCAGAAGTGTGGCGCGTGAAAAATCAAATTTATCTTTCTGACCCATCTCTCCAAAAGATTGCCAAATAAGAAAGGTAAAGCCAAAAATCAGAATATCCTGCTCGGCATGTGTTTTTAAGAATGCCGTAATTTTCTCTTCATCAAGGCTGAGGTCATCTCTTAAAGCAAAACAATGATCACGACCGAAAGGCATAAGGCCAAGGATAGCCGCTGCGCGTGCGCCCATGCCCTCTTTCTTTTGAAGTGAGGTTTGGCAATCGATAATCAGCATGGGAAGACGCTGTTGACCTAAGACATCACCCATAATGAGGGCTAAAGCTTTTGAAGATAGTTTTGAAGTTATGGCATCCAGATCTATGCGGCTTTTGAGTGATCCCGTTGTGCCGCTTGATGTCACGGTTGTGCGAATATCTTTTTGAGGCACGCTACGAAGATCTCGAAACTTAAAAAGAGAAACAGGGAGGTAGGGGAGTTGTGAGAGTGAGGTTGCTGCTTCTGCCTGCGGAGAGGTTAGGCTCACAATCTGATTGTAAGGCTTACACTGCTGACGATGATGACGCGTAAGATCTTTTAAGATCGGTAAAAGAAGCCTTTCCTTTTCAGCTTGCCGCAGTGAAAAGGGCGGCTTTGTGAGTAAATCATCAAGCATGATTATAACATGCTCCGTAATTTAGTGTAATCGACCTTACCTTGAGATGTATGCGGAATGGATTTTATATGACGTACATCAAGCCATGTGGGAGGTAGGCCTGTTTCCTGAGTTAAAATAGTTTTTAAATGTGTGTGTAATTCTTGGTTGGGATCAGTGGTTGCCAGTATAATTTGGGTCTCACCTTCTAAAGCAATGGTAGGCAAAACAAGAGACGCAATTCTTTCTAAATCATCAAGCGCAATTCTTTGACCATAGAGTTTTGCAAAGCGTTGCTTGCGACCTGTAATAGTTAGAAAACCTTCGGCATCAAGAGAGCCAATATCGCCTGTGGCTAAGTGTCCCTTCATAAGATCGTCTTGAGCTAGATCGGCACGCGATTCCGCATATCCCATCATTACGTTGGGTCCTGCATATATAATCTCTTCATCTTTAATGGTCACAAAGCCTTCATCTAAAATTGTGCCGCAGGAGCCAATTTTGTTCGGGTGATGATGAACTGCGAGAGAAGCGATACGTGGGCTAGCTTCGGTTTGGCCGTACATAACAAAGAGCTGACCTTGACGTTGTTCGATTTTCTTCCAGTGGTTTTTTGTCTTTTCATCAGACATTTTTCCACCTGCTTGCAAGAAGATCTTTAGATCAGGACTATCTAGACGCTCTAATCCTAATTTCTCTAACATCTCAAAATGGTACGGCACGCCTGGGAAAAGGTTAGCTTTTTGCGAGTGAGCCAATTGCCAAAATTCTTTATTCATCATGCCATGCTTTGTAAGGATGCAACTTCCTCCTATAGCAAGTTGTGTATGCAGTATGGAAAGGCCAAAAGAATAGAACAAAGGAAGATGTAAAAGGGCACGCACATCCTTCCCAATGCCAAGGCTTTTGAGAATAGCTTTCGTATTACTATGGATATTTTTATAGGAGAGTCGAACGCCTTTACCGCTTCCTGTGGAGCCGGAGGTGAGGAGGAGTAAATAAAAATCAGGATGCAACTCAACATCAGAAGAAGTAACGCGCCTTAATAATCTTAAATTTGGCAAATCCCACTTCGTATCTACATAATTTATATAAGTGTGGCTGCTTGCCGTGACGAGCCATTCGGGTTGGTAGGATTCGATAACCGCTGACAAATGCGGCATATCAGGATCAGCGAGCGCAATCCCATGGCCACTGGCTGCTGCGCTTAAATAAACGAGCGCACCCTCAACTGTATTAGGCAGACAGCCAAAAACCAGGGCCCTTGAGGAGGTTTTAAAAAAAGAGGATAGGGCTGTTATACGCTGCCGGGTATTTTGATAGTTAAGCCACTCCCCTTGATCATCACAGAGCGCAGGGGCCTCAGAAGAGATAGGGGCGTGTAGCGACTGTAAAAAAGGCAGTTCAAGCCTGCTCATGGCTTAAATGACCATCGCGCCGTCAACGCCGATTACTTGTCCGCTGACATAGCGTGAAAGATCGGAAGCAAGGAAAAGGGCAACATCAGCTACATCACTTGATGTTCCCATTCGTCCCAAAGCAATATTCTTCAACCGTTCATTGCGTATTTCATTGCTTAAATGTTTCGTCATGTCGGTTTCGATCATGCCAGGGGCAAGGGCATTCACACGAATACCATCAGGACCTAATTCTTTTGCTGCCGAGAGCATCGCACCAATGAGCGCAGCTTTTGATGCGGCATAAACTGTTTGGCCTTTGTTGCCTGCACGGCCAATGATGGAACTGGTTATGATAATGGAGCCCGACTTATGGCGTCGCATCAGGCGTGCCGCTGCTTGCAAATGATTGAGTGTGCCAAGGATATTAGTATCAAGCGTGCGGCGAATATCTTTTTCATCCAGCATGCCCAAAAGCCCATCACCTAGGATACCGGCATTGGCAGCAAGAATGTCGAGCTTTCCAAAACGCTCAAAAATCTTTTTATAGAAATCCTGAACAGAGGCATTGTCACACACATCGCCTGCATGAATGAGGCACTCAATTCCATAATCATTCATAATGCCAGCCGCTACAGCCGTTACATCTTCAGCTTTCTGAGCTGTGAGAGCCAATTGAGCACCTTCTGCAGCAAAAGCTTTGGCCATAGCAGCGCCCAGGCCGCGCGACGCTCCCGTTACGATGGCAACTTTATTTTTAAGATTTAAAAGAGATGCCATGGGTGCTCACAATCTCGCGTGCTTTCGTAAAACTGCTCAGATCGAGGATCTGCTCTGTCGTGAACATGATCTTAAATGCCGTTTCAATAATAGCAACTAGCCGCATATGGCCCACAGAATCCCATACAGGATCTTTATCATAAGCCATAGTGTTGGGCTCGGCATCAGGCGCCAAATTGAATGCCTCGCGGAAACACTGTTTCAGCTGGTCAATATCAGACATTCGGGTTCCTATAATGGGCGAAGATAACAAAGAGTATGAGAAGTTAAGCGATATTGCAAAGCCAATCCATAAGGATGGAGGGCCGAATTAGCGACGGGCGGCTTTCTTTTGACGCAACATTTCATAATCCAAAAGATCATGAATTTGTGGGCGTATACCGCTGATCTTTTTCTTACGCTCCTCGCTCTGTTGGAGGCGTTGATAGATAGTTGCAGTCATGGCTGCAAAGTCACGGGGCGCTAATTTGCGATTGAGTTCATCCGTCACTTCTTGCAAACGCGTAATGATCTCAGTGAGAAGTTCTAAATCTTGTCCAAAAACTAAATCTTTAAGAGCGTTCCCATTCGCAACATCATTATCACTCATCAAAAGAGCGGGGGTTGTACCCAGAGCTTCAGCTAGAGCCTTGGCGGTATCGTAACGCGGAAACCGGGAGCGGCCTTCAAGCATATCACGAACTGCTGTTGCATTCAGACCTGCTTTAAGAGAGAGACTGCGAGGGTTGAAACCTTGCTCATCCATTAAAGCACGTAAATTGCGAACCCAGTTGGGGAGAGATGGTGGCTTTGTTTTTGTCATAAGTCGGTCTTATGCGCGGGACGATTTTCTGTCAATGGGAAAAATACTGTTCTTAACATGATTAATCCCATTATGGTTAAAATACTGATTAATCAAAATGGCAGACACACAGCCAACTAAAGAGCCCGCTAAAACATCAGATAGATAATGAGCATTTACGACAACACGGCTCGCAACAAGAATGAGAGCGACAGCTAGCCATACCCAGCGCCAACGAGGCAGCAAAATAAACAGAGCACACATGGCTGCAATGACGGTTGTGGTGTGACCTGAGGGCATAGATTTCCAGGTGCTATCAAAAACAAAGAACTGCGCAGCATAAACATTCTCACGATCCAATAAAACAGGGCGGCTGCGACCAATAATAATTTTTAATAGATCGGTGACAATGCCGGATATAGCGACACACGCAAAAATAAAGAGTGAGCCTTCGCCAATTTGGTAAATCAACTCACGGGTCTTTTTCTTGACAGATTTTAAGCGTATCGCAAAGGCGCAGGCTGCTACGAGGAGGGCAGTGGGAACCATATACCATTTGCCTTTGCCAAAATCAGTGATGTCACGGAAAAAATCGACAAAGCCACGATGATCAACATCCATCTGCCGCATAAAAAGAGATAGAGGTCTATCGATATAGAGAATGAGAAGTGTCTCAAGTAAGGCAAATAGCAAAACGAAGGATAGGATTTTCTGATTTTTTGTCATGGCAAGTTAGACGTAAGGGGCATGATGTAGAGGCTTATTTCTGTTGTGCCGCCGTGACCAATATTTAAACTTGTAATGGTATTGGTATGAACAGGCTGTAACTTTCCGGCAAAAGCATTGAGAAAGTTTTCTTTATGCTTGCTATCAATCAGTCCAACAAGACAGCGGTTTTTCTGCATGTCTTCAGCAGCTGTCTGTCCATCAACAACAACTTTCGTTTCTGTTCCGGCTAAAAAGATAAGGCTAGGTTCACCATAGGCTGCAGAGACTATAGCCAGTTTATCGCATGGATTGACAGCTTGGGCTAACTGTACGGCTTCACGCGATAACCATACATGCTGCAATTGTGGTAAAGTATGGCCTATCGTGCAGGAGAGAAAAACCATGCTTCCGGCCAGAAGAAAAACAACGCTCGCTATTTTGCGTTGCATCAGCATGAAGAGTGCAACACCATGCATGATAATCAAAAGAGCGCCTGCCGCGATTTGTAAAAGATCCCAATCTTGATTGCTGATAAGCGGAAGGACCGCAAAAACCATCGCAAAGCCTGTGCCGATCATCAGCCAAAGGCCAATGATGAGTGCGCTAAGCCAGCGCCATCTATGCTCAGCAAGATAAGGGTATCCATCCACTAAAGCTTTAGCCGCCAACATGGCAATGGCCGGATAAACGGGAAGCGTATAATGCGGTAATTTGGTCAAAGAGAGTTCAAAAACGATCCAGGTGGGGATGATCCAACCAAGGCAAAAACCAAAATTATCAGCCTGACGATTTTTCCATGCATCGGGAATGGCAAGGAGAGCAAATAATGCAAAAGGAAAGAAAACCAACGGTAAAGATAATAAATGAAGGCCGGGGGGTATTATGCCGCGGTCTTGACCTTGCCAAAGCTTGGCAAGCAAATCATGTCCTGCTGAATGTTGTAAAAATTGGCCATGACTAGCTGCCAAAATGGCGATGAACCAGGGCGCTACAAGCAAAAGCATATAAGGAATACCAATGAGTGGTTTCAGCATGCGGAACCAGCTCACATTTTTATCCTTATATTTTAGCCAGACTAAAGTCGACATGAGGATTAAGCCAATCAAAGGCCCTTTGATAAGGATTCCGATGCCAAAAGCCGTCCAGAACATAAAGGGGATGCGCCAGCCTCGAACACCTAAATAAGCGCGTGCCAGGGCATATTGCATGGCCATGATCGCAGCCAACAGGGCCGCATCTGTCTTTGCCATGCGTGCTTCTACATTCAGCACGACGCACCCTGCCATCATAAAAGCAGCTAATAGTCCTACGATGGGCCCAAACAGCAAGCTGCCAAGCGCCGCGGTTAATAAGACTGCAACAGTTGCGCCCAAGAGAGATGGGATACGGTAAGCCCAAATCTCATTGAGATGATCGGGGCTGGTTATTTTTACAGCCGCTGTCTGCAGCCAATAAATACCAATAGGTTTTTTGTAGCGTGGTTTATCTTGTAAACGAATATCAACGTAGTTTTTGGTTTCGATCATCTGCTTACTAGCTTGTGCAAAAGATGACTCGTCACGATCTGTGGGGGGTAATGTAGCGATGCCGGGAGCAAAGCAAGCCATGCAGAGTAAAAATAAGAAAAGGTAAGCTACACAACTGAGCTGCTCGCCATTTTCTTTAAAAAAAATGGCAGGAAATGTTTGTGAGCGATCAGTCATTCGTCGCAGGCTGGCGATGACGCCAAATGAAATAGATGTTGCGCGTATAAATGAAGACACCAAGGCTTTGACCGAAAATAAAGACAATATCTTGCTTATGAATTGCGTAAGCGAGGACGATCAACCCGCCCGCTAAACTGAAATACCAAAACACTTCAGGCATAACGCTTTTTTTGGCGCGCTCACTGGCAATCCATTGAAGCAGAAAGCGCATCATAAACATGGTTTGGCCGAAAAAGCCGACCAGGGCCCAAATGGTCAATTGGCTTACAAACCAGTCAGCAAAGCGTTGCAAGATCTCGGTCATTGTGTCGTTGTTACCTTATAACATTAGGTATTTGCTTCGATTCTGAACCCTGTTTATAACCTTGTCCCTCGAGGATGGCGAGGGGTAAGACGTGCGCGGCAGATTACTAGGAATGGGAATAGGGCAGCGTTTAGCGCTGGCTTTTTGCCTAGCAGCCTTGGCGGGTTTCCTGACGCTATGGGCCTTGCAATGATTACCCTTGAAAATCTTTCCGTCGGCTATGACCGGCACCCGGCTGTTCATCACATAAGCGGTGTTTTTCAAGCCGGTTCATTGACGGCCATTGTAGGACCAAATGGTGGCGGCAAAAGTACTTTGCTTAAAGCTTTGATCGGCTTTTTGCGTCCCATGACGGGGCAGATCAATTTCAATGGCCTTCAACCTCGTGAGATTGCTTACCTACCGCAGCAGAGTGAAGTTGATCGTGGATTTCCCTTGAGTGTTATTGAAGTGGTCTTGCTAGGGCATTGGCCCCGGCTCAAGGCTTTTGGCACAATAACCGCAGCGCATCGTGAGGCGGCCCATCAAGCACTCGAGAAAGTTGGTATGAATGCTTTTGCTGAGCGCCCGATTGCCGCTCTATCAACAGGGCAATGGCAACGTGTGTTGTTCGCGCGGATGATGGTGCAAGACGCTAAAGTCCTTTTACTTGATGAGCCTTTTGCAGCAATAGATGGTCGCACCACACATGACCTGATGCATGTCTTGCAGCATTTGCAAGAAGAGGGGCGAACGATCATTGCTGTGATGCATGACCTTCCACTGGTACGTGAACACTTCCCCCAAGCTTTGATGCTGGCTCGTGAACTTATTGGCTGGGGCCCTGTGAAAGATATTTTATGTGACGAAAACTTAGCGCGCGCAACATCACTTGCCGCCGATTGGCACGAGCATGCGGCTGAATGTGCGAGGGTTGCATGATGTGTACATTTTTTTGTGACCCTGCCATTAAGCGGGCGATTGTAGGGGCGATCCTTGTTTCGCTCAGTGGGGCGCCTTTGGGTGTTATGCTGGTACTGCGGCGTATGAGCTTGATGGGTGATGTACTGGCGCACGCCATTTTGCCGGGGACAGCAATAGGGTTTCTTGTGGCAGGTATGTCGATAACGGCCATGAGCATGGGCGGATTAATAGCGGGACTCCTCATCGCTCTTGTTGCTGGACTTGCAACACGTTTTACGTCCATCCGTGAGGATGCCAATATGGTGACGTTTTATTTAATGGCTGTTGCTCTCGGCATTATGCTGATTTCACTCAATGGATCATCTGAAAATCTTGAAGATATTTTGTTTGGTGATGCCAAGGCTGTGACGGATCAGGCGCTTATTGTGATGGCTTCTGTTACCAGTCTTACCCTTTTATTATTTGCTGTGATTTATCGTCCTTTGGTTGTGGAATCTTTTGACCCCGCTTTTATGAAATCTGTTCGCGGCCATGGCGGGCTATATCACATTCTTTTTATGCTTATGGTCGTGGTCAATATGGTGGAGGGCTATCGTACGCTTGGTACGCTCATGTCCTCTGGCCTTTTGCTGATACCGGCAGTAACCGCTCAGTTTTGGAGCCGTCGCTTGTCGGGTCTTATGATCCTTGCCATCCTTATTGCGATCTCAGCCTCTATCGTAGGCATAGCTGTGGCTGAGGCGTATCAAATACCCTCAGGACCATCTATCGTTCTCATTACTGGATTGATTTATATATTATCGGCGCTTTTGGGCCGTCATGGCAGTGTCAGGGCGCGTTATTTCCCCGCTCGCCATTTAGAGACTTAATTGCTGGCGAAACCACCGCGACGCAGGGCATCCATACGTTCTGGCTGTTCAGCCAGTTCAGATGGGATCATACCGCCTGCTGTTGCGCTAGCGAGTTCCTGAGCTGCTTTGTTAAGCAGGGGAGTGGCATCGCTAGGGTTCATAAGTGCATCACGCACCAAACCGCAAAGAGCCAGATAAGTTACAGGTGACAATTCAACTAACACGATTCGCTTCCTTGTTTTTCGTTATGGCTGAGTGTTTCTAGCCATCAATTCCTAAGCTCACCTTAACCGCAAAACATGAAAGCAAAAAAACAAATCAAACCGATTTTTGCCTTAAAAATCATGAAAGTAATTCGAATTACGCCTATTGGGCAGGAACATACCCCTATTAAATAATGGTAAGTCTTAACCATATCCAAAATGGGTTTTGAGGGTCAGTTAGAGGAAGCTGTAAGGGTCAATATCCACCAAAATTCGTAAGGAGCGTGGAATTTTCATTCCTTTGAGCCATTGCTGGATGGTCAGGGATAAATTGATGTTTCTGGGGGCTTGGATAAGGAGCCTATGGCGATATTTGCCCCGTAGCATGGCAAAAGGGGCTGGAGCTGGGCCTAAAATACGAAGCTTTTTGTCTTGGGGCGCATGCGCCGCTAGATGATCGGCAAGCCGAATAACTTCTTTCACATCAGCACCTGAAACCGTGACACTGGCAAGCCGCCAAGCAGGTGGCAAATGATAGGCTTCACGTTCTTTGAGCTCAGCATCCATAAAGGCATCGCGATCGCCTTTGATCAGCGCTTTCATGACGGGGTGTTCAGGAGCGGTCGTTTGTAAAAGAACATGTCCTTTATCTTCACCACGCCCACTACGTCCCGCGACCTGTTGTAAAAGCTGAAAAGTGCGTTCAGCAGCTCTTGGGTCGCCTCCGGCTAATCCTAAATCTGCATCAATAACGCCAACTAAAGTTAGGCGTGGGAAATGATAGCCCTTGGCCATAATTTGTGTGCCAATCAAGACATCCAATTCCTGATTGGCCATTTGATCTACGAGATCTTGGGCGGCCTTAGGACCATCAAGCGTATCACTCGCCATAATAGCAAAGCGTGCTTTAGGAAGGCGTGCTTTAACTTCTTCAGCCACGCGTTCAACACCAGGACCGCAAGCTGCAAAACGACCTTCCGCACTACAGCTCGGGCATTTTTCCGGAAGCTTCATCGAAAAATCACAATGATGACATTGTAAGCGATGCGTTTGCTTATGCTCGATCATCCAGCTGGTGCAATTAGGGCAATTGAGCCTATGACCGCAGGCGCGACATAAAGTGAGGGGGGCATAGCCGCGACGATTAAGAAACAGCATCGCTTGCTGTTTTTCAGCAATTGTTTTTTGCAATAAATCGAAGAGCGGCGGGCTAATAAAATGTTGGGCCGTCATTTTATGCTGACGTAGATCGACCAATTCTATTTTTGGCATTGAAGCTTTGCCAAAACGCTCAAGCAAAATCACGTGATCATATTTTTTCTGATAAATATTGTGCATTGTTTCAAGAGATGGCGTCGCACTGGAAAGGATAAGCGGAATATTGCCAAGATGGGCGCGGACCACAGCCATATCGCGGCCATGATAGATGACGCCTTCTTCTTGTTTGTAGGCGGATTCATGCTCTTCATCGACAACGATAAGGCCCAGATCTGGGTAGGGAAGAAAAAGAGCTGAGCGTGCGCCTAGAATAAATTTAGCTTCGCCCAACATAATGGAGTGCCAATTGATGCGACGCTGCTTTTCCGTAAGCTCTGAATGCCATTGTGTTGGCTGAATACCAAAACGTGCTGTGAGGCGATCAAAGAGAGCCGCAGTCATAGCAATTTCAGGAAGCAGGACGAGAACCTGTTTGCCGCGACGCAAAGCTTCGGCAACGGCTTCACAAAAAACTTCCGTTTTACCGGAGCCTGTTACGCCATCTAAAAGTGTCACAGAATATTTATTGTCTTGAACTTTTTTGATTAAAACATCGGCTGCTTTTTTCTGATCCGATGTAAGTAGAGGTTGGTGGTGATCGGGATTGGGCTGCTGAGCAGAAAAATCATCCTTCTTTTTGGGTCGCAGCAATTTCTCGCTTCCCCAAACCATTTTTAAAACAGCACCTGCTGGTGTCACCGTATATTGAGCAACCCAATCCACAAAGTTGCGGCTGGCCTCAGGAAGGGGCGGGAGATCTGGTGCATGAATGATGGTTTTTAGCTTAGCCAAAGGCAGATCGCTGGTACCCGATCCCCAAACGACACCCAACATCTTTTTGGGCCCAAAAGGTACTTCAACAATAGTGCCCGGTTTCAAGGCTTTACCGGGTAGAGGCAGATAGTCATAGGCCTCGGCCAGGGGCAGGG
>JBASWO010000116.1:0-7944 GCA_049276515.1 Alphaproteobacteria bacterium | reverse complement strand
GGTCTCAAGCGTCTTGCCGTCTTTCTAGCCACAGGCTCAAAGCCGGATCCAGAAACAAAAAAAGCGATTCTCAAGCGCATCCAAACTTGGATGCACCGCATGGCAGCTCTTGAGCAGGGGATGAAGTTCTACCGTTTTTATGGAACGAAACAGTAAGTCCCAATTATGGTTAATGCTCTGAAAGGGTATTGTTGCCGAAAACAGGAATTTATAATAAGAAAGTTACGCATAGTCGTAAAATCATAACTGGGAGTTATTATGTCATCGAATACACGATCAGATGGATTATCAGAAAAATTTGTCGCATGGACTGAAAGCGCATCTTACCTTACATGCTTTGGGCAATCTGAAAGAAGTTTACAAAGCAAAGAAGCTTTGCAGACGACAGCACGTTCTTTGTTGCACAGAGGCTGCACGGGCGACCTTGTAAGATTGTATGATTCTATTCCTGAAGGTGATGAGGCTTTACGTCAGGCATTTAGAGCTACGGTGGAAGTTAAAGCGCGTGACATGCGTAAAGGCTCTCCCACACGGGTAGCAAGATTGGAAGCATTGGCAGCCAAACAGGGCTGGCAGCTCAATCTCTAAAACTCCTATTTGAAGAAACTTTTCTTTGTGTAACGAGGGGCGGATCGCCAGAATGCGGTCAACCCCTTGGTACGCAAGACAAAGCCTGCCCTTGTTTTTAGGCGGTTTTTTGAGCATTCTGCCCCGCCCATAGCACACTATATATATGATACAGGGAATGCAGAATTTAGCCGCATCAACTTTGCCGCTGTCAGGCCATCCAACGGGCCAGTTACAGAAAGCCATCCAACAAGGCTCAGACGCTCTTTTAAAATTGCAGCGTGATGATGGCCATTGGGCTTTTGAGCTTGAAGCCGATGCTACAATCCCAGCTGAATTTATTTTACTCGATCATTTCTTGGGCACTGTTAATCAGCCTTTGCATGAACGCATGGCAAAGTACTTGCGGGATATCCAGGAAGAGCATGGCGGCTGGCCACTTTTCCATCGCGGCGATCTCAATGTTAGTGCCAGCGTCAAAGCTTACTTTGCCTTGAAATGTGTTGGCGATGATATCAACGCGCCGCATATGGTGCGTGCACGCGAGGCGATCAAACGACATGGCGGTGCCGAGAAGAGCAACGTCTTCACCCGCATTCAAATGGCGCTCTTTGGTGCTGTGCCTTGGCACGCAGTTCCCATTATGCCGGTCGAAATTATTTTTCTGCCAAAATGGTTTCCTTTCCATCTCAGCAAAGTTGCCTATTGGTCGCGAACGGTGATCGTGCCTTTACTGGTTTTGATGGCTAAGAAACCACAAGCTGCAAATCCTAAAAAAATTCATATCAACGAATTGTTTGTTAAACGTCAGGATAAAATTAGAGATTGGAATAGTAATGAGACGCGTTCCATCCTCAATCCTGTTTTCAGGTATATCGATAATGTTTTGCGCTTTGTTGAACCGTATATGCCCAAAACCTTACGGCAAAAAGCCATTGATGCCTGTGTTGCTTGGGTCAAAGAGCGCTTAAATGGCGAAGATGGTTTGGGCGCTATTTATCCAGCTATGGCTAATTCCGTGATGATGTATCACGTGCTTGGTTATGACAAAAACCATCCCGATTATGCGATCGCCCGCAAATCTGTTGATAAACTTGTGATTGATGGGCCAAGCCGCACCTATTGCCAGCCCTGTCTTTCTCCTATCTGGGACACGGCGCTCAGCCTGCATGCACTTCTTGAAGCCGATGCACCCAAAGATAAAATGACTAAAGCCTGCGATTGGCTCAAAGACAGACAAATTTTGGATGTTGTTGGTGATTGGGCCGATTGGCGCCCCAACCTTCGCCCCGGTGGTTGGGCTTTTCAGTATAACAATGCACATTATCCTGATGTTGATGACACAGCCGTTGTTGTTATGGCGCTCGATCGGCTCGACCGCGACAAATATCGTGTAGAGATTGACCGCGCTGTTGAATGGGTTTTGGGCCTGCAATCCAAAAATGGCGGCTGGGGTGCCTTTGATGCCGACAACACTTATTCTTATTTGAACCATATTCCTTTTGCTGATCATGGTGCCCTTTTAGATCCGCCAAGCGCAGACGTGAGTGCGCGTTGTTTAGGTATGTTGGCGCAGCTCGGTTATAAAAAAGATCACCCTAGTGTAGCTGCCGCCATTGAATATCTACGCCGCGAGCAGGAGCCCGAAGGGTGTTGGTTTGGGCGGTGGGGCACCAATTATATATATGGAACCTGGTCAGTTCTCTGCGCTCTTAATGCTGTTGGTGTTGATGCAAAAGAACCCATGATCCGTCGCGCTGTCGATTGGCTGATCTCAAAACAGCGCGCTGATGGCGGCTGGGGCGAAGATGGGGACAGCTACTGGACTGAGAAACCCAAGGGTGAGTGTAAGGTCTCTACACCGGCGCAAACCGCATGGGCAATATTGGGATTGATGGCTGTAGGTGATATTGATCATCCTGCCGTTGCCGAAGGTATCAATTATCTTACATCGACGCAGACAGCTGATGGCTTATGGAAAGAAGATTATTATACGGCCGTTGGTTTTCCACGCGTCTTTTATCTAAGCTATCATGGCTATAAGGCTTTTTTCCCTGTCTGGGCTTTGGCGCGCTATAATAATTTGAAACAAAGTAATGCAACCCAAGTTCTATATGGCATGTGATGCTCGGTATTATCTGCGGTCTTGAATCAGAAGCTGTCATCGCTCGTAATATAACTGGTGCAGAGATTGCCTGTGCTGCAGCACGCCCCCAAAAAGCACGTTGGCTTGCACGCGAACTTGTAAAAAAAGGCGCTAAGCGTCTGATGAGTTTTGGTATTGCCGGTGGGCTTGAGCCAGGCCTGCCTATTGGCTCAGCCATTATCGGTACACATGTGACATCCGTAGATGGTACCTGGCAGTGCGATTCCGAATGGGTCACAAATCTGGCACAAAAAATTCCACATGCGCATTGTGGTGGTGTCTGGGGATCTGAATTTTTAGTGCCGACAGCTAAGGATAAGCGCGCTCTTTATGAAAGATCGCGTTGCCTCATTGTTGACATGGAAAGCCAATGTGCCGCTCAAATTGCAGCAGAAGCTAATCTTCCTCTTTCGGTAATTCGTGTCGTTTGTGATCATTCAGATATGGATGTACCGCCTGTCATCATGGCGGCGATTGCTGAAGATGGCAGCATCCGCGTGGGCAAAGCGCTTTTAAACATTTTGCGCTATCCCCATCAAATTCCAAGTCTTTTTCATGTTGGTAAAGGTACGGGCAAGGCCCTGAAAGTATTGCGCGCTAACTTAGATGCGTTGCATAATCACTAAAGCTTGATTTAATTGAGCCGCCATAATTTTAATAGAAGTCAATTTCGATACAGTGATTTGAGGTTTATATATGTTGCGTAACAGCCAATATATAGAAAAGTATCTTGACGATGCGCATTACAAAAAGATTGATCGTCTTGCACAAGTTCTAAAAACACGAAAATTTTCTCATGCTGAACTTGATGAAGTTCGGCGCATAATAAGACGTCTCAGCGATGTACCAAACATCATTCATCATGATGCTGCTTGGAGTAGTGTTGTGCCTCCTGAACGTCCCCAGGCTTTATTTGGCTATTATCAACCTCATGCCCATTACAGGCAATTTGGGCAAGTAGGGCTTGCGGCCAATAAAAGCTTTTTCTGTTATCAGGAAAATGTCTTCCCACTTTTTGTTAATGTTTCTCTTGTGTCACGGCGACGTCATGAATATCTCGGCGTTGATTTTGAATATGAGCAAGCTAAGAAATTAGCTATACTGTCTTGTGTTATCTCAGAGGCTTTACATGAAGAGCCAGGCCTGCAGGAGCGATTGAGATCACCAAAAGGCTTACCCATTTTATTGCCAGATAAATACGGCTTATACGCCTGTACAGCGCAAGCGATACCAGAGGCAAATCAAAACGATAATATCAATTTCACGCGCCGGCGTGAGGGCATGCAACATCATGTTCATGATGTTGTTTTTCCGGTCAATAAGGTTCGCATTTTTGTGAATACTTATTTTCCAACTCCGACGATGAGCAATAGTGTCGAACGAATATTTGAAGCCTTTCAACGTTTATTAGCTGATCCAGAAACGGCCATCGTTCTTGACGCTTTATGGCATGAAAGACGCGCGGCACACGGCCTTTTTGTGGCCCGGACCAATAGCCAGGCTTTGGTGGGTTTTAGACCTCTCGATAAATATAATGAGCTCAAGAAAAAAATAGTGGCCTTAATTGAAGATCCTATGTGGGCCAAAATTTTTGGAAGAAATCCAGATGGACTTCCGCTCCTCGATGTTAGCTCGCACACACTAAGACGCCTGCCTGCGTTTCAGGCCATTCAAGACCGACGCGGGACGAAAGTGAGTTCTATAAAAGATTTGCTGGGAGAAGAGGGTATGGTCTCTGAATTCAGCTCAGCCGGCGCCGGATTATCAGCTGCAACTAAGAATGGGTTACCAGGCTTGGGTGCGCCTTTGAGATTGGGTCCTACTAGATCAGCTGCAAAACCATTCTCTTTTGGCAAAGCTTAGCTCGCTAAAGTCTCAATCGCCTTACGATCAAGACGCTGAACCGTCCATTCATCCATAGGTTTGGCGCCAAGTTTTTTATAGAAATTGATCGCAGGTTCATTCCAATTCAAAACCCACCATTCAATGCGCCCGCAGTCGCGTTCAATCGCAAGTTTAGAAAGTTCTCGGAAAAATCCTTCACCAATGCCTTGGCCGCGATAAGCGGGATCAACGAAGAGATCTTCTAAATAAATCCCAGGTTTGGCGAGGAAAGTAGAATAATTATGAAAGAAAAGCGCAAAGCCAGCCGCCTTGCCATCAATCTCAGCCAATAAGCATTCAGCGTAGGGGCGAGGTCCGAACAAAGTTTTGGTGAGGGTTTCTTCACTGGCAACAACTTCATGTGCAAGCTTTTCATAATCGGCGAGACCACGGATGAAGTGCAAAACGGTGGACACATCGCTTTGTGTAGCCAGGCGATAGCTTGCACTGTTACTGGCGATTTTAGCTTTGGGCTGCATCAATTATGTGTCCTGCTTTGCGTAATGTATCAAACGCCACAACACGCTTTTCATGCTTGATCAAAATATAGTCGGTACCAAAAGTGGACAAAGCCACGATGGGCACGCCTGCTTTAGCTAGAGGCTCGGCAACCTGCACAAGGATGCCGGTAACTCCGAAATCAAAAGGTCCAAAAAACTCAATGGCCATCCACCCATCTTCGGTTTTGACTGCATCGCGCGGCGCTAGCGCCGTTGGGCAAATAAGCGTTACTTCATCATGCGTACGCATGAAGTAAGTCATAGGTTTTGATAGAATATCAGCTGGTGCAGGCGCTTCAGGCTTCAGCAAGCATATGCTGATATCACCCGAATGTGCACGAAGCGTCAGCCCCATTATTCAGCGGCGTCGACGGTTTCTTTTTCGGCAGCCTGATGAACCTTAGCAGCATGAACCTTAGACAAAGCTTCCTGTACGTGCTGGCTGAAAACATATTCAGCTGGACGTTGGTTGCTGAGGTCAATTTGCTTTGCAAAGGCACCTTCGGTCTTGATGCCGCGCAACTTAAGAAGGAATTCCTTCCAAGGACGTGCGAAAGCATCATTGGCTGCTGTAGGCTCATAACCGCAATGGACCATGCAATCGGCGCATTTTTCGTATTTGCCGGTGCCGTATTTTTCCCATTCCGTAGTTTCGATCAGTTCCTTGTAGCTCTTTACGAAACCTTCGCCGAGCAAATAGCAAGGCTTCTGCCAACCAAAGACGTTACGTGTTGGCAAACCCCATGGTGTGCATTCGTAAGATTGATTGCCAGCGAGGAAGTCCATGAAAAGGGCTGATTGGCTGAAACGCCACTTGGTCTTGCCAGCGGCAACGCGTTCTTTGCCCATACGGAAAATATCGCGGAACAGATTGTAGGTTTTTTCGCGGGTCAGGAAATGTTCCTGATCAGGTGCACGCTCATAAGCATAGCCTGGTGATACAGTGATCGCGTTCAAACCAATATCCATCATATGGTCGAAGAAATCGGCCATGCGCTGGGGAACGGCATTGTTAAACAGAGTTGCATTGATGTTGACGCGAAAGCCAGCAGCAATCGCTTTTTTGATCGCAGCTTCAGCTTTTTCATAAACACCATCTTGGCAAACTGAGCGATCATGATCGCCCTTATCGCCATCCAAATGGACAGAGAAGTTGAAGTAAGGTGATGGTGTGTATTGATGCATCTTCTTATCGAGCAGAAGAGCATTGGTGCAAAGCGTCACATATTTTTTCTTAGCGATGAGGCCTTTGACAATCTCTGGCATTTCTTTGTGGAGCAAAGGCTCACCACCTGGGATTGAGATGACAGGTGCGCCGCATTCATCGGCTGCATCCAAGCATTCTTGAACCGACAAACGCTGGTTCAGAATTTCATCTGGATAATCGATCTTACCACAGCCAGCGCATGCGAGATTGCAACGGAACAAAGGCTCCAACATCAGCACCAGTGGATAGTACTTATTACCCTTCAGTTTTTGCTTGATGATGTAGAGGGCGACATCGAACTGTTGGCGGATAGGTACGGACATTGCTTAGGGCCTTTGTTTAAATTTAAGGTGCGAGTTGTGCAGCGATTAAAGTGTCGCTAGCAACCGGATTGCCATTGGTGGGGCTGCGACGCGTAGCGACTGTGCCACGAGGCTGTAGGGGACTTCCAGCCATTCCAGGCACCAAAGGTACTGAAACTTCCGTACGTTGCAAAAGCGCAACGGCGTAAGTAGCTAGAATAGAAGGATTTACTGAAAGAGACATTATTGTCTAAGCTCAATTCTATAGTGGGCCACATTGGGCATCTTAGGGGTGGTTGCACGAATAATGCGTTTGGCTACTTGTTCTGTGCTGCCCGCATAAAGCCCGGTGCGTCGTAGACGCCGAGGGTCATAAAACGGCCTGCAATTGTGGCTTCCGTGGCTTCGTGACGATCTAAGCCGACTTGAAAAACCCAAGGACTGTTTTTATCGCGTGGTTTTTGTAGTTCCACGCCAGTGAAGACAAGGCGACCGCCTATACGTTCAGCTTTTAATTCCATATCAATATCATAAACTTTTTCAGCAAGCTCCGCATCGGAGAGCTGTCTTTCTGGACGGTAATAGACATCGCGATGTGAGGGGCGGTCTGAGTAACTACCATAACCACCACCGTAGCTGCCATAACCACGGCTGCTTCTATAATCACTGTCCCAGGCACTGCGTCCAAAACGACCCATAATGATCTCCCTTAAAAATAAATTCTCTTTAATGCTTAAGCGCTAACTTTCTCACCTGATTTCACGCGTGGCTCGGCTTTTGTCAAAGCAAGCGGCAGACGGAAATGGACATTTTCTTCAACGCCAGGAAGGAAAGAAACATCAACAGCTTCGATCTCTTTCAAACGTTCAATGAGACCTTGGACTAGATCTTCAGGCGCTGAGGCGCCAGCTGTAATGCCAACGCGTGCTTTGCCTTTGACCCATGCAGGATCAAGATGTGATGCATCCTCAATCAAATAGGCTGGAACACCATCTTCTACAGCACATTCCTGTAAGCGACGTGAGTTCGAGCTGTTATGCGCACCAATAACAAGCACAACATCAACATGTTTAACCAGCTCACGCACCGCACCCTGACGGTTCTGTGTGGCGTAGCAAATATCTTTGGTAGCTGGACCAACAATATTAGGAAAACGAGCTTTCAAAGCATCGATGACGCTCTTGGTGTCATCAACACTGAGCGTTGTCTGTGTGATGTAGGCGAGCATCTCAGGATCTTTGACTTTGACTGAAGCAACATCTTCAGGCTCTGACACTAAATGCACAACACCTGGAATGCGACCTAAGGTGCCTTCAATCTCAGGATGGCCTTCATGGC
>JBASWO010000115.1:0-11980 GCA_049276515.1 Alphaproteobacteria bacterium | reverse complement strand
CTCTACAGGACCATTATGTTTGACGACACCTTCAAGCGTTTCCCATGTTAAATTTAAACCATCGAAGCGCGCATAGGTACTTTCTAACTTGGTCACAATTCGGAAAGTTTGTTCATTATGACTGAAGCCACCGTAAGGCGTCATCGACTCTGCTAAACCATCCTCACCAGCATGGCCAAAGCAGGTGTGGCCAAGATCATGAGCAAGAGCTACAGCTTCAGTTAAATCTTCATCAATCCTCAAAGCGCGCGCTATGGAGCGAGCGATTTGTGCAACCTCGAGTGAATGTGTAAGACGGGTGCGGTAATAGTCACCCTCATTCTCAATAAAGACCTGGGTCTTATTGCGGAGCTTACGAAAGGCGCCCGAATGAATAATACGGTCCCTATCGCGCTGGAATTCTGTGCGCGTAGCACTCCGAGATTCCGGCACCAGCCGCCCGCGCGTTTCCGTAGCTTTGGTGGCATAAATAGCCAGCCCTGAAGCCGAATCTTGAAAATGTCCGTCCATAGGCCCACATTAACGGTACGGGCCAATTTTGGCTAGGCAGGAAAGCGCTTATGGAACAATCATCTATACCACCTCAGGACCTCAAATTGACCCAAGCTGCAGCACGGCGGATCAATAAGGTCGTGGCTGATGAAAAGAACCCCTCTCTTATGGTGAGGCTAGAAGTTCTCGGGGGTGGCTGTTCTGGCTACCAATATCGTTTCAACTTCGATACCAAGTTCGATGCTGTTGAAGACATTATCGTTTCTCGCGATGGAGCTAAACTTGTCGTTGATAAGACCTCCCTCGAACTGCTTAAAGGCAGCGAAATTGATTTTGGTGAAAATCTCATGGAAGCCGGCTTTAAAGTCATTAATCCCAATGCCGACTCTTCCTGCGGCTGCGGATCCTCTTTTTCGACAAAAGTTTGAGTCATTTTATGCGTATAGCAACCTGGAACGTTAATTCAGTCAAAGCGCGTTTGCCGAACGTTCTCGAATGGCTCAATGAACAAAAGCCGGACGTTGTCCTCTTACAAGAAATTAAGTGTGAAACACAAAATTTTCCAAAACTTGAGATCGAAGCAGCGGGATATAAATCTCATGCTCTCGGTCAAAAAAGTTATAATGGCGTCGCCATTCTCAGCCGTCATCCCATTGAAGATGTCTTAGAGCATTTGCCCGAAGCAGGATCCGATACGCAATCGCGCTATATCGAAGCCACCATCCAAGGCATTCGCGTTGCGAGCATCTATCTTCCCAACGGCAACCCAGTCGATAGCGAAAAATATCCCTATAAGCTCGAATGGTTGCGCCGCCTTAAAAGTCATGCAGCGTCATTACTTAAAAATGAAATGCCCGTGGTGCTTGGAGGAGATTACAATGTCATCCCAGAGGCGATTGATGTGTATGCGCCTGAGCGCTGGATAAATGATGCTTTGTTTTTACCCCAATCTCGCGCAGCCTTTCGTGATGTTGTGCAAGTAGGTTACATCGAAGCGTTTCGCGCTCTCCATCCCAATGCAAAAAATGCTTATACTTTTTGGGATTACCAAGCGGGATCTTGGCAACGCGATGCCGGCCTTCGCATTGATCATTTTCTGCTTTCCCCAGAGGCCGCAGATCGCATGACCGGCTGCACTATTGATCGCACCCCTCGCGGCAAAGAAAAGGCGTCTGATCACACACCCGTGATTTTAGAGCTAGCTTAACCAGCTCTCCGGCACATCCATCCATTGCGGGTGTTTAATTAGCCCTAGGCGCTTGGATAAAGATTTCCGCCATTTATCGACATAACGCAGCAAAATACCGCGATAAAACGCGTTTTGCTTTCCCTGACGCGCGCGCGTTTTACAATGCAACAAGGCATAGCGAATTTGCTGTGGAAGCCGACACGCACGACGCAAGCCCACCATACGCTCATGCACGTGATTAACCCAATAAATTCCGGGAACATTCTGCAAAATTCTTATTTGGTCATCGCGTTTTTGATGAACAAGATCAGCATCTGACACTGTCAGAGTGCGTGCATCAACCGGACTGTCACCATCCACCAAAATATTGAGCCGCGACATACAACAGGCATCCATGGAGTTATCACGCATCTTGGCTAAAACTTTGGGCAGATCTGCTAACAATTGTGGGGATGGCAATTCATCTGGATCTAGAAGAAAAATAAATTCACCCTTACACAAGTTCTTTAAATAATTTCTCTGTGCTGAAAAATTTTTGTTTAAAGCCCTTTGGTAGAACCGCACATTCTGGCTTTTAATATAATCAACCATGGGTGGTTCTGAGAAATCATCAAGCACGACAATTTCTGTTTGATCATTTTGGAAAGGCCGTATGACCTCCATCAACCACTGAAGCTCGGTAAATTCATTATGCGTCATAAGCGCATAACTTAGTAGTGGCGGCATAAGGCGTTTCCTAAGATCGTCTTCGGATAGTTTTGGATTGATGAAAACAATATGGAGATAAATAAAAAGGGGGTCAATGGCGAACACATTCTCAAATGAAGCTCATGCAGAAGGATTTTCCAAGGTACCTCCTGCTCAACCTGACCAGCACTTCTCTCAACTTTGTAATTTTATCAATCCCAGTTCGAGTAAAAAGGGCTAAAAATGTGCATAGATATGGCACTTACACTGGCTCGACAGCCCAATTAACTCTGCTATAACAGCCACCGTTGGATGGGTGTCCGAGTGGTTTAAGGAACCGGTCTTGAAAACCGGCGAGGGTGCAAGCTCTCCGTGGGTTCGAATCCCACCCCATCCGCCATTATATTTGGCCCGTTATGAAACCCAGCCTCTACGAACATTTGACCGCCTTGCTGCGCTGGACCGCACGGCCTGTTGTCTTCTTTTATTTACTGATCCCTCTCATGTTTTTGCTGGTCGTTGGCACGATCGCGCAAAAATATATTGGCCTTTATCTTGCTCATAAGCTGTTTTTTGCTTCCTTTGTCATCTGGATGTGGGGCGTTATTCCCTTACCTGGTGGCTACACCATCATGACGCTGATTTTTATTAATCTGCTGTCCAAACTGATCCATGAGCCCTGGACTAAATCTAAAATCGGTACACTCACAACACATTGTGGTGCTCTCCTCCTCATTTTGGGCGGAGGTTTGACAGCTGCCTTTAGTAGCGAGGGTTTTGTCTTAATCGATGAAGGTTCTTCATCATCTTATATTGAAGATTACCGGCAACATGAACTTGCCATCGTTGATAGCAAAAAAATTGAGGTGGTTTTTAATCACGCGCAATTGCAATCGAACACACCGCTCAGATCTTCCTTACCTTTTACGATCAGCGTCGAACAACAATGTGATAATTGCGCCATTACACAACGCTCAACCGCTCTTCAAGATGGTTCTGTGCATGGCATGCTTGTTGCCAATGAGATGCGAGGAATTCCGTTATCACCTGATGACGGTAAAAATCTAAGCGGGATCATTTTTAATATTACTGGGGCAGACAAGAAAACAGATGGTCGCTATGCCCTTATTCAAGATAGTCCGATCACGCAACATCTTAAAGTAAAGGGCAAAACATATACTGTTGAATTTCGTCGCCAGCGCACAGCACTTCCCTTCTCCATCAAACTGATTAAATTTGAAAAGCAATTATATCCGGGCACGGACAAACCCCGTGAATATCAGTCAGAAGTTATTCTGACAGATGGGTCTGTGCAGTGGCACAGCCTCATTTCGATGAACAGCCCGCTCCGCTACAAAGGATATACTTTCTATCAGTCATCCTTCCTTGAAAAAGAAGGTCAAAACGCCACAATTTTAGCTGCTGTAAAAAATATTGGCGCTGTTTTCCCATATATTTCGAGCATCATTTTATGCTGTGGGCTTTTGATGCATTTATTTGCTCGCATCCCCAAATTGAAAATGAAAAAGCTGGCCATCACACTCTTCATCCTAGGTTGCCTGACTACCCCAGCGCACGCCAATGATCTTGATTATCAGAATTTTAGTGAAGTGCCGATTTTACACGAAGGGCGCATTAAGCCTCTCTCCAGTTTTGCACGCGCTTATTTATTAGCCTTTTCAGGACAGAGCTCTTTACCTGAGATGTCGGCCAGCGCGTGGCTAGCCGAGCTTCTTTTCACACCAGAAAAATCCTTTGAGCGACCCGTTTTTAATATTGCCAATCCCGATGTTGTCAATGCACTTGGCCTCCCGCTTCATCAACACCACCGTTATTCTTATCTCGAAATTTCGCGCGCCTTTGAAACCTATGGCAAGACCTTGCAAAGCATTTTGGATATGGATGAGGCCAAGCGCACACCATCACAGCATCAGATGGTCGAGCTTTATTCCAAAGTCACAGCTTATATATTGATCAGTCAGTCCTTATCTTTGATCCAGCCGCGCTTTCAAATTCACACTGCAAAACTGGCTCAAGACCTCAATGTAAAGTCAGGAGAAGATCTAACCTTCCTCGATCTTTTGCCAAGTGAAAACTACATCCTGGCCGCGGCCGAGGATTTCAAACACACAAAACCTACTCAATTAGACAAAGCGCAAAGAGAACGCGCCTTTCTTGTGCTTGATTACCTCCATATTTCAAAACATCAACAATCCTCGCTTTTACGCATTGTGCCTCCACAATGGACCAACGATAGCGACACCTGGCAATCCCCTTGGACAAGTTTGATGCAAGGCCATGGATCGCCCCAAAGTGCTGCGTATATAGATCTATGGAAGCAAATGGTGACCGCCTTTCAGCATAAGGATGTCTTAAGTTGGAAAACACTCAGCGCTCAAGCACGCAATCAAGCTTTTGAGTTAGCGCAAGATAAGGCCCTTGCCTTTCGCGTTAAACTTGAAGCTTTTTATATTAAAACCAATTTTATAACCCTCACGCTCGCTTTGTATTTTTTGGCATTCGCCTTCCTCTTTATGTATTTTATAGCCAATCGACCCAGCCTTTATACGGCAGCCTTTACCAGTCTCTGTTTAGGATTAGCACTCCATGCCGCCGCCATTATCATGCGCATCATTATTATGGACCGGCCACCCGTTGCTACACTTTATGAAACAACGCTCTTTGTTTCTTTTATTGCTGTTTTCTTATCCCTTGTGTTTGAGAGAAAGCGTCAAGACACCACCAGCCTCATCGTAGGCGCCCTTATAGGTACAGTTCTTTTATTTATCAGCACACGCTATGCCGCTGACGGCGATACCATGGAAATGTTGGTTGCTGTCCTTAATACAAATTTCTGGCTTGCGACACATGTCATAGCCATTACAACAGGCTATGGCTGTGCCTTGGTGGCAGGCACACTAGGTCATATTTATCTGATCAGCCGCTGGACTAAACCGCGTGATCCTGCTTTTCACACCAATCTGATCAATACCATTTTGGCTGTTGCTTTAATTGCTGCCTTCTTCTCACTGCTGGGCACTATTCTTGGTGGCATTTGGGCAGATCAATCCTGGGGTCGCTTCTGGGGCTGGGACCCCAAAGAAAATGGCGCAATGCTTATTGTTTTGTGGCTGCTCTGGCTCCTGCACGGCAAAATCGCCAAAGTTCTAAGCCCTCTTAACTTCGCATCAATTGCGGTTTTAACGAATGTTGTTGTGGCTTTATCCTGGTTTGGCGTCAATTTGCTGAATGTCGGCTTACATTCTTATGGCTTTACGAATAACATTGCTGCAGGTCTTATTGGTTTTTGTGGCACTGAAATCGCATTCGTCCTCGCAATGCGCTTACTCTTGATGGGAAAGGCTAAGGCATGAAGACGAAGCTCCTTGCTGTATTGATTGCCATCCTTATTGTGATTGGAGGTGTGTTCTTCAATCTTATGATGACACCTGGCTCAGTTCCTCAGGCCATGACGATCGAGAAAGAAATAAAAAAAGTGCCTTTTCCAGACATTGGTTTTCCGACAGCCGATGGAAAAACAATTTTCTTAAAAGATTTAAAAGAGCCCACAGTTTTGGTGCACTTCTGGGCAGCATGGTGCGCCCCTTGTCATGCTGAATTTCCTGATCTCCTCAAATATGTTGAGCAATCCAATGGTAAAATCGCTTTGTTAGCGATCTCCGTCGATTATGATTATAAGAAAAGCCAGGCTTTCTTAGATAAACTCGATACTGATGCACCACATTTGTATTGGGCCTGGGATAAAAGCAGAAGCATTGCTATTCGTGGCTTTAATACAGCCAAAATTCCAGAAACAATTATTGTTCAAAAAGGTCTTATGACCAAAAAAATCATTGGCCCCGGCCCCTGGAAAGAAGCGCTCAAAGACTAGTCAAAGATTTTTCCTGGATTCATCAGATTTTTGGGATCGATCGCTTTTTTGATTGTGCGCATCACATCTATTTCAGCTGCCGATTTGTAATTTAACAACTCAGCCTTACGTTCAATACCAATCCCATGTTCAGCACTGATGCTGCCGCCGCGTTGCTTGACAGTTTTATAAACTAGGTCCTGAATTTTCTTTTTCAGAGTGGCAAAATCTGGCGGGGTTTTGGTGAAACACATATTGTAATGAAGATTACCATCACCAATATGGCCAAACGGCGCCAATTGAATGTCAGGCGCCACTTTTAAAATCTCTGCATCCATGTCTTTTAAGAAAAGAGGGATTTGAGCCAAGGGGAGAGAAATATCAAAATGCAGACCCTCACCTTCTTTACGCAAGGCTTCCGATACATGTTCGCGCAGATGCCAGAATTGCTTAGCTTGCGCCGCATTTTCAGCCACCACAGCATCTAAAATTTTACCCTGCTCCAAAGCCTTACCAACCAAGGCTTCAAGCATATCTCGAAGGGGCGTGGCTTGGGAGGCGGAGGCTAATTCTAGAAGAAGATAAAAAGCTGCATTCTCTTGTCCTGGAATGCGCGCAGCCGGTATGTGCTTGACCACAAGTTTTAAAGCTTTTTGTGAAATAATTTCAAAGGCTGTGAGATATTCATAAGCTTCTGCACGAAAATCTTTAAGTAGCTGAAGCGCTTCACTGACATCGTTGAGCGCAAGAACTGCCGTAACTTTCTGATTGAGAGCTGGAAAAAGCTTTAAAGTAGCTGCCGTAATGATAGCCAGCGTGCCTTCAGCGCCTATAAAATAACGACCCAAATCATAGCCGGTATTATCTTTTGGTAGTTTATGAAGACTTGAATAGATCTGCCCATTGGCTAGAACAGCTTCTACCCCCACAACCAAATCACGCATATTTCCGTAACGCAAAACAGCCGTACCGCCCGCATTGGTTGATATAGCACCACCGATCTCAGCGCTCCCCTCAGATGCCATGCTGAGTGGGAAAAGAAATCCTGCTTCAGCTGCTTTTTCTTGCAGATCCTGTAAGACGACACCCGCCTCAACAGTGATCGTTGAGGCTGTTGTATCAAGAGCGCGAATAGCCTTCATACGCGAGAGGTTGATAATGATTTCATTCCCTTTTAAGGGTACAGAACCACCCACAAGACCTGTATTGCCGCCCTGTGGCACCAGAGGAATGGCCTGTTCATGACAGATTTTGACGATCTCTGATAAAATCTCTGGAGAGGATGGCAATGCAATCAATTGAGCTTTACCAGTCCAGCCATTACGCCATGACGTTAGATAGGGCTGCATCTGCGAGGGGTCATCAATATACCCACTGCCCAAAATCTTTTTAATCTGCGCAACGGCGTCAGACATTAAAGATAATTCCTTGTGCTAAAGCGGGCTTATCCGTGCCGTAATAAAGCGTGCTGGTTTGACGGCGCATATAATTCTTCCAACTATCGGAGCCAGACTCGCGGCCGCCGCCCGTTTCCTTCTCACCTCCAAAAGCACCACCGATCTCAGCACCGCTGGTACCAATATTCACATTCGCAATCCCGCAATCGCTGTTTTTACGGAAAAACTCAGCTTCACGAACATCAGTTGTAAAGATTGAAGAAGATAAACCTTGAGGCACAGCATTATGAATATCTAAAGCCTGCGCCAAAGTTGTGTAAGGGATCACGTAAAGAATGGGTGCAAAAGTTTCATGCATTACCACATCTGTTTGCTTTTTCATTTTGACGAGAGCGGGTTCCACATAAAAACCATCTGCATACTTATCTTTAAGCACGCGTTTACCACCCTGCACTTTTCCACCCTGCGCTTGCGCTGCACGTAGTGATTTTTGCATCTGCTGATAGGAGGCTTCATCAATTAGGGGGCCAACCAAAGTATTTTTATCCAAAGGATTGCCAATTTTTTTAGCAGCAATGGCAGCATAATTTTTCTCAAGCTGAGCAACCAGCTTATTATAAATGGATTTATGAGCAATCACGCGACGCGTTGTGGTGCAGCGTTGCCCGGCAGTACCAACAGCGCCAAATAAAATTGATGTAAGAGCTAAATTGAGATCTGCCTTATCACTCACAATAATAGCGTTGTTACCACCCAGCTCTAAGAGACTTTTCCCAAAACGCTCAGCAACGCGTGGCCCAACCTTACGCCCCATACGCGTACTACCTGTTGCACTTACAAGGCTTACAGCTGGATGACTGACCAACCTCTCACCGACAGCTACCTCACCCAAAATAATCTGACTTAAGCCTTGAGGCACTTGCCCACCTGCTTTTGTAAAACGAGCGACAGCCTTCAAAAATAAAGCCTGGCAAGCCAAAGCACTGAGTGGTGTTTTTTCTGATGGTTTCCAAAGAACGCTGTCACCACACGTCACGGCTAAAGCAAAATTCCAAGCCCATACGGCAACAGGAAAATTAAAAGCGCTAATAACAGCCACAGGCCCCAAAGGTTGCCATGTTTCCTGCATCACATGCTGTGAGCGCTCCGATGCTATGGTGAGACCGTACAATTGACGCGAAAGCCCAACGGCAAAATCGCAAATATCAATCATTTCTTGAACTTCACCCAAGCCTTCAGCCGTGACTTTGCCGCACTCTATTGTAACAAGCTGTGCTAAGGCGTCCTTATTTTTACGCAACTCTTCGCCATAAAGACGAATGAGCTCGCCTCGCTTAGGCGCTGGAATATCGCGCCATACCTTGAAAGCTTTGACTGATTTTTCAATTTTTTCATCTACGGCCTTTAAGCCATCGGCTTTTAATGCCGCTAACCGGCTTCCATCAATGGGTGTTGTAACAACGATATCGCGACCGCTGTGCTTTTTGAGATCAACACCGAGTTCCTGCAGCAACGAATTGATTTTCATTCAATATCACCCAGTTTGGGACAATGTTTCAGATAAAGCTGGCCGTGTTTAGTTTTAAGGAAAGCGGGCAGCGGGATTTCTTCCTGTTTTACAAATCCTTTTTGCGCCAACTGGCCTTCGCTTGCCATTTGGATCACAGCCGCAATGGATGTGGCTGTTGTCCATAGAATGGCGGGGCGTTTTTTGCCGGCAATCATCAAAGGATCATACTGAGCAATGACTGTTTTGTTCTGCATACGCCCATCAATCTCACCTTGAGCCGAAATATGCATCAGTACGCGATCTTCATCATCAGGGGGTAACGCATAACCGAGACGCTTCACAAGCTCATCCGGACTATCACGGAAACGCAAATCTTCTAAAAGTAGTTTCATGCCCGCTAAATGCCCAGGGTAACGAATGCTTTTATAATCGAGTGTCTCAACCTTGCCTGAGAAGGTCTCCGTCATGGTGCCAAGACCACCCGATGTTGTGAAAGCCTCATACTCCATCCCATCAATGCGAAGAATTTCTGGATTGCGTAAAGCCGGAATACGCTGACGCTTGCTATCGGCAATCACATCACAATCAGCAATATATTCATGCACTAAACCAGCTAAGGACCAGTTGCCTGCATATCCCAATTGCCCCGTTGGATTTTGAGGCAAGGCACCAACGCGCAATTTCAGATAACGCAAAGTTCCTTCATCAAATTTTGAGGCAAGATAGGTACCAATAATACCAATCGACCCCGGCGCTAAACCACATTGAGGTACCATCGTCGCACGCGCACTTTGCGCTAGCTTACGTACAGCTTCAGTGGTTTTAACATCTTCGGTCGGATCAAAATAAGGGATCGCTGCTTTATAGGCAGCTTCCGCTAAAAGCAAAGTTAAGTGAAAAGGAAGACAAGAAATAACTGCATCATGCTCAGTAAGGATTTTGGCTAGTTCCTTTTCGTTTTGTACATCGCCAGATTTGAAAGCGACACCATCCGGTATATGAGCGGGCTTGCGCTGATCAAGAGCTGTTACCTGCATGCCAAGTTCTTGCAATAAGACGGCCAAGAGCCCGCCTACACCGCCCAAACCAACAATAAGGGGTTTTTTAATCGCCATCGCTAACTCGTTTTTGTCATTTCAAATAGATTAGTCGCTTGCGCCCCTAGGAAACCATGAAAACGCGTAGGCTTCCCATCAGGACCTGGCACATTGCCGCGTTCAGCAAGTTCATAATAAGCATAGCTCCAATTGATTTTACCTTTGTTGCCATTGTCATCCATGACATCACAATCTTCCATCGCAGCCTTGGTTGAAGATTGGCGCAATTTAGTACCGCGCTCACCTTCAAACTCAGCCTTCATCGGTACACCCGCTTTACGCAATCCCTCAACAGTGGCCTCAATATCCGGCCATTCGGCAACATGCTGTTCGTTGATATAAGCCGTAAAATGATTGACCGAATTACCATGCAGCAATGTCCACGCCGCATATTGAGAGTCCTGATCCACCTCTTGGATGACGCGACGCAGCGGTATATCCCAGGGCCGAGAGAAAAAGTGAGCGAGATTAGCGGCCAACACATCTGCTGTACGCTGATCAATGCCTTTACCTTCACCCAAGGCACTTAATAGTTCACGATCAACTTTTGTTAAAAGATCTGGCGCATGCGCAACAGACTTTTTAATTTTCTCTGCTGTTGCAGATGGCAACTGATCGACTTCTAATTGGCTAATAAAAATTTTGGGGTTTTTATCATTTGTTTTATGCTGCCAATGCCAGGCCGTTAGTTTTTTATCTTCGAATAGATATGTATCTTTACGCTCATACCCGAGCGCTTCAAAAACGCGCGACAGGGCCAGAACACCCGCGGGCTGACCTCCGACATCACAATTGAAGGTACGAAAAGCGATGTGATCGTTCTGAACAGTGCCGCCACGCTCTTCAACCATGGCTTGATAGGTTGCGGCATAGCTGACACGCTTTTTATAATTGTCCCACAGCGTGGCCAAAAGCTTTTCTAGAACGTAAGCGGCATTCATGGTGGTACCCTTTAAGGTGAGGCTTCGAGGGTCTTGGAAATTCCAATAAGAATACACTAGGAAAGTTTAAGAGTGTAATAACAAGGACTTAGCCCTGATATTACTGGGCTTTTATGACCGTTGAGGGATCGATCGGCTTGCCTTCATAGCGCGTTTCAAAATGCAGCTGAGGGGACGGCACATTGCCGGTCTTACCAACAGTACCGATCATATCGCCTTGCGCCACAACACCATCTTTATTCACAAGCATACGATCAAGATGCGCGTAGGCCGTGACCCAGCCATCCGCATGACGGATAAGGATCAAATTTCCAAAACCCTTCATTTCATTTCCGGCGTAAACAACAATACCATTTTGTGCAGCAACAATCGGCGCTCCCTTCGGTGCACCAATATTGACACCATCATTGCTCAAACCCTGCCCCTTACCACCAAAGGCTGACAAAACAGGACCCTGCACAGGCCATACCATTTCTGTTTTAGGAGCGGATGTCGGCGCTGGAGCAGGTAATGAAGGTGGTGGCGTTGTATGTAAATTTGTTGTTGGCGCAATTGTGGTTGCAACAGGCTTCGTCTCAACGGGCTTATTGAGCGTATCAACAGCTGTGGTTTTGGGTGGCGATGGGACAGCAGCAGGCGCTGGCTTTGGCTCAACCTTTGGTGGGGGTGGCAGCGGCGCAGTTTGCACAACAGGAATAGGGTCCAGAGGAACAGCTTGGATCGAACCCGAAGGTGAAGAACTGGGCGCAGGTGCAGCCCCATAAGGAGCTGGAGATCCGTAATATCCACCACCCGA
>JBASWO010000114.1:0-3297 GCA_049276515.1 Alphaproteobacteria bacterium | reverse complement strand
CAATTTAGGGGTTTCATCTAATCTGGTTAATAGGCCTGAAGGTGAAGGTGTCGATCTCGCATCTGAGATTGTCGACATTAAAGTGGCTGAACATAATTACGGCGCAAATGCTTTGGTCATCAAGATTGCGCAAAAACTCCAAAAAGCCCTTCTCGATATCAAAACCTAATCCTGCTTTTCGGAAAGAGGAGCGCATGGTAAAGACTTGGCATGCTGCTTCACGCTTCCTGTATTGCTTTGGGTGATCAAGCTGTTCTTCTTGCAGGACCATCTGGCGTTGGCAAATCTGATCTTGCCCTGCGTCTCATAGATCAAGGGGCTGAGCTGATATCTGATGATCAGACCCTACTTACAATCCAGCACAGTACTCTTTGCGCCTCACCCCCAACGTCACTCGCAGGTCTACTTGAGGTGCGGCATATGGGTCTTATGAAAATGCCTTACCGCGCGGATGTACCGGTTAGGCTCTATATTGACCTTGTGGCTTCATTGGATGGTTTAGAGCGTTTGCCTGAGGCGGATACTATATTATGCCTTGACCATACCGTTCCTCGCCTTAGGCTGCCGTCATTCGCATCATCGACGCCTGCCAAGATACGGTGCTTTCTAAAATATCCTTTGGCCACAGATCTATGAACCCAGATCCATCTCCTCCAGCGAAACGCCGCATTGTTTTATTAAGCGGCATGTCGGGCGCTGGACTTTCAACGGCTCTTAAAGTTTTTGAAGATCTAGGTTATGAAGCCGTCGATAATCTCCGCCTTGGCCTCATTCCCGCTCTCATCGAAGACAGTACAACAGGTGATCAGCCTTTGGCTGTGGCTATTGATACGCGTAATGCCAATTTTACAGTTGATGATTTGTTGCGTGTGGCCAAGCGACTTGGTGATAAGAAAGAATTAGATGTCAAACTGGTCTTTCTCGAATCCTCTGATGAAACACTCCAGCGCCGCTTTACGGAAACACGCCGGCGTCATCCTTTAGCAACAGATCGTCCTGTCACCGACGGCATTCGCCGCGAGCGCGAAATGCTATGGCTTCTTCGTAATGAAGCCGATCATGTGATTGATACATCTCTTTTATCTATTCATGATTTGCGCCGCCTGATTGTAGGGCATTACCGTATCGATAATGCTGCCGGCCTTACTCTCTTCATTACATCTTTTTCTTATCGTCACGGCGTGCCGCGTGAAGCCGATTTGGTTTTTGATGTACGTTTTTTAAATAACCCTCATTGGGAAGCCAAGCTGCGCCCTTTGACTGGTAAAGATGCGCATGTTGCACATTATATTCAGAGCGATACGGAATACGCTGCTTTTATGACCAACCTAACTGGCCTTCTTTTACCGCTTTTGCCGCGCTACCAACATGAAGGTAAAAGTTATCTGACAATTGCTATCGGTTGCACTGGAGGCCGTCATCGCTCAGTCTTCATTACCGAACAGTTGGCTACACTATTGGCTGGAAATGGCTATATCGTCGGCATTGGTCATCGCGATCTGGACCGTGGGGCGAATAAAGCCTAATCTTATTCACCTTACAGAAAGGATTGCCCATGATCGGTATGGTCATTGTAACGCACGGCACGATGGCGGCGGAATTTGTCAAAATCCTGCATCACGTCGTTGGACCCCAACAACAGATTCAAGCCGTCGGCATTGGTGCTGAAGATGATATGGATCAATGTCGTGCCCGCATCATGGCCGCGATCAAAGAGGTCAATACCGGTAAGGGTGTTATTATGCTGACCGATATGTTTGGTGGAACGCCAAGTAATCTTGCGATTGCAGCCATGCCCCAATCGCAATCTGTTGTATTAGCGGGCGTCAATTTGCCCATGCTCGTTAAACTCACATCTGTTCGTAACACGATGTCGCTTTTAGATGCGGCACGTGAAGCTGAAGCGGCAGGTCGTAAATATATTCAACTTGTTTCTGAAAATTTGGCGCCGTCATCGGCAGCATAAGGCTAAAAGATGAGCGCCGAAGAATTATGCAATATTGCCATGATCGGTAATCAACGCGGCTTGCACGCGCGTGCCGCCGCTAAGTTTGTAAAAATTGCTGAGACATTTGAAGCTGACATTCAGGTTGTAAAAGATGATATGCGCGTTTCAGCGCGCTCCATCATGGGTCTGATGATGCTGGCAGCGGCCAAAGGGTGTGAGATCAAGATTTATGCAACTGGGGCAGATGCTGCGGATGCACTCGCTACTCTGACTGATTTTGTGAAACGGAAATTCGATGAAGAATAATGGTGAGCGCATAGAGCAGGGGATTGGTATTTCGCCAGGTATTGCGATTGGTCCCGCTTTTATTATCGATCAAAGTGGTGTGCCTGTTCCTGAATATGAAATTGCCGCTTCTAAAATTGATAAAGAGCTCAAGCGTTTTCAGACGGCTATTACTAAAACGCAAAGACAGTTGGGCCAATTAAAAGAAAAAGCAAAATCATTGCCAGCAGGCGCCGAAGATATCGCCCTTCTTCTTGAAGCTTATAAAGGCATGTTGTCGGGCTCGCGTCTGGTACGCGGTGTTGAAGAGATCATCAAAAAAGATCGCATTAATGCCGAAGCAGCTATTCAAAGGCAAATTACCTCCATTAAAGACAGCTTTGCCGCTATGGATGATGAGTATCTTGCCGCGCGCGCTGCCGATGTGGGTGAAGTGGGTGTCCGCGTTATTCGTCAGCTCTTACAGCAGCACTATAATCCTTTTGAAGATGTGCCTGAAGGAAGTGTGATTATTGCTGAAGAAATCACACCCGCTGATACTGCTCTTATGAACCCTGATTTTGTAGCTGGCTTTGCCACAGTTCTCGGTGGCGCTGAAGGTCATGCCGCTATTATGGCTCGTGCTTTGGGATTGCCGGCGGCATCAGGTGTTGCAGGCCTTTTGCAAGGCGTTAAGGCTGGCGACATCGTTATTATTGATGGCCGTGAAGGTAAAATCATTGTTCGCCCCGAAGCTGCCGCTCTCAAACACTACCGTGAAGAGGCTGCGAAAAAACAACGCGAAGATAAAAAACTAAAAACACTTAAAGATGTGGCGCCGATCACAACGGATGGCACACAACTTACGCTTCAAGCTAATCTTGAATTACCACGCGACGTCGATGCTGCCTTAGAGGCGGGGGCTGCAGGCGTTGGCTTGCTGCGCACCGAATTTATGTTCATGAACCGGCCCGATTTGCCAGGTGAAGATGAGCAATATGATGTTTTGAAAAAACTCATCCACAAAATGAATGGCAAACCACTCACCATTCGTACCCTTGATGTGGGCGGTGAGAAGTTAGCGA
>JBASWO010000113.1:0-4453 GCA_049276515.1 Alphaproteobacteria bacterium | reverse complement strand
ATCTTTTCTTGATAAAGCGAATGTCTCAGAGCAAGGCATGCTGGAGTTTTTTCAGAAACTTGAAAATCAGGAATTACTACCTCCAGACAGACAAATGGAATATGTCCAAACACATCCTTTGACACGCGACCGTATCGATGCTGTTCGACAGCACTTACAAACATCCTCGAGCAAAAACCTTAAATTAGATCCCAAATTTTATACGATGCATGAGCGCATGAAAGCCAAGCTCATGGGCTTCTTACAACCTGAGACAGCCCTCCTTCGCTACACTGATAAAGATCCACGCATTACAGCTCGCTATGCGCGTGCCATTGCACTTTACCAAACCAATCAAATGGATCGTGCCGTCGGCATTATTGATGGCATGATCAAAGAAGAACCTAACAATCCATTTTTTCAGGAATTGAAGGGACAGATTTTATTTGAAAATGGCAAAGTAATAGAATCCATTCCTTATTATAAAAAAGCCAATGACCTTTTATCAGATTCAGCTCTGTTGCATGAGGCCTACGGTCACGCGCTTTTAGAAACCAAAGATAACTCCAAACTTGATCTTGCTATTCAGCAATTGCTCGAATCAAATCGTCTTGAAGGACGCGTGCCGACCACATGTCGTTGTCTAGCTGCAGCTTGGGGCCGCAAAGCTGAGTTAACAAAGGATAAACAATATGACGGTATGGTGAGCTATGCTCTTGCGGAAGAAGCAGTTGCTAAAGGCGCCGATAAAGAAGCCTCACAATTTGCTGAACGCGCCATGAAAGCGCTACCAAAGGGCACAGCTTACTGGTTACGGGCCCAAGACATTAAACTGACAACGGGGCCTGATGCCGATAACCCCAGAGACAATGATAAAGACAGTAAAAAGCAGAAGCCGTAATCGTTGACTTAACCTCGAAAACTTGGTTCTTTGATATCCAAGTTTCCCTCATGGATTGGAGCTCCTATATGCGTAACGCCGCCCTCATCTTCGCCGCTGCTATCTTGGCTCTGCCTGTAAATAGCTATGCCGCAGCTCCCGCTCCAACCAGCGTCCCTGTAGCAAGCGAAGCTTCGCCCACTTCAAAAACTTTTTCTGAAGCTGAGAAGGCTGCTGTTGAAGATGTCATCAAGGAATATTTGACCGTCAAACATCCGGAAGTTTTGATGGAAGCGATGCGTGAGCTACAAAAACGTGAACAGGCAAGCGCTGAGAGTAAAACCAAGGAAGCCGTTAACACATCTAAAGATAAGATTTTTAACGATCCAACCTCTCCTGTCGGCGGCAATCCAAAAGGCGATGTGACTGTCGTCGAGTTTTTCGATTACCAATGCGGTTATTGCAAACTTTCTGAAGAAGCTATCGAGAAGCTTATCAAAGAAGATAAGAATGTTAAGGTTATCTATAAGGAATTTCCAATCCTTGGACCTATGTCTGTCACGATATCTAAGGCCGCTCTTGCCAGCGTTAAGCAAGGCAAATACCAAAAATTCCACGATGCTTTGATGAAGAAGAAAGACAAACTCAGCGAAGATGGCCTTTATCAAGTGGCTAAGGAAAACGGTATTGATGTTGAAAAACTTAAAAAAGATATGGGAACTGACGAAATGAATGCCTTAATTGCCAGCAACATTAAGCTTGGCAGTGAAGTTGGTGTTCGTGGCACACCGATGTTCATCATCAATGAACAGGTGTATCCAGGCGCTTTACAGTATGAGCAGTTAAAGCAAGCTGTAGACGATGCTCGCGCCGCAGCCAAAAAGAACTAAAGGCGTTTCTTTCTAAACCCATGAAAAAAGCCTCTCCCATTTTGGTTGTCAACGGACCGAACCTCAACATGCTTGGGGTTCGTGAGCCCAAAACCTATGGTAAGGCGACACTGAAGGATTTAGAAACCTTCTGCAAAAAAACCGCCAAACAATTAGGACTGACGGTTGACTGCACTCAAAGCAATGTTGAAGGTGAGTTGGTCACTATCATCCAAAAAAGTCGCAAGACGCATGCCGGCATCATCATCAATGCCGGTGGCTACAGCCATACATCTGTAGCTATTCTCGACGCCCTGCTTTTAACGGAGCTCCCTGTCATTGAAGTGCATATTTCGAATATTTATGCTCGGGAGAAGTTTCGGCATCAATCATTACTCTCTAAGGCCGCCAAAGGTGTGATTTGTGGCCTTGGAATCGATGGTTACGGCTATGCCTTGCAATCCATGCAAAAGCTGCTCAAATCACCCAAATCCAAGAAATAACCAGGGTCCACTATGCCTACAAAATTTGATCTCGATACCGCTTTTGTCAAAAAGCTCGCCAAATTGCTGGAAGAAACTGGCCTCAGCGAAATTGAATATGCCGAAGGCGATAAGAAAATTCGCTGCGCTGTAGCGCGTGGAACGGTTGTCCATACAGCAGCCCCTGTAGCATCAGGAAGCTCACCCGTAGCACCATCTGGTGCCAGTGAGGTCAAATCTCTGGCTAGTGGTACACCTGTACCATCCCCTATGGTTGGAACTGTCTATTTAGCCCCTTCTCCTAATGCCGAAACTTTCGTGAAAGTTGGCGATACCGTGAAACAAGGGGATACACTTTTAATTATTGAAGCGATGAAAGTTATGAACCCAATCAAGGCGCCCAAAGGCGGTAAGGTTGCAGAAATTTTGGTCAGCGATTCAACGCCAGTCGAATTTGGCGAGACGCTTCTTATCATCGCCTAAGACAGAACATGTTTGAAAAAGTCCTCATTGCTAATCGTGGCGAAATCGCCCTTCGCATCCACAGAGCATGCCGTGAAATGGGTATACACACGGTTGCTGTGCATTCCACTGCTGACGCGGATGCTATGCATGTGCGGTTAGCTGATGAAAGTGTTTGCATTGGAGCTCCATCAGCTAAGGACAGTTACCTCAATATCCCAGCTATTTTGACAGCCGCCTCTATCACTGGCGCTGATGCCATCCATCCCGGTATTGGCTTTATGTCAGAAAACGCCACCTTTGCAGAAATGGTTGAAGAGCACGGTTTTACCTTTATCGGTCCCACACCCGAACATATCCGGATTATGGGCGACAAAGTTACGGCTAAGAAAACAGTCAAGGATCTTGGCTTACCAACCGTACCTGGATCCGATGGCGCCGTAACAACAGTTGAAGATGCCATGAAAAACGCTGAAGAGATCGGTTATCCGGTCTTAATTAAAGCAGCGGCCGGCGGTGGTGGCAAAGGCATGAAAGTAGCGCGCAGCTCTAAAGAGCTAGCCGAAGCCTACCAATTGGCGAGAAGTGAAGCTCGCGCGGCCTTCGGCAATGACGAAGTCTACATGGAAAAGTATTTAGAAAAGCCACGCCATATCGAAGTACAACTTTTGGGTGATATGCATGGCAATGCCGTGCATTTCGGTGAACGCGATTGTTCTATTCAACGGCGTCACCAAAAAGTTATTGAAGAAGCACCTTCACCTGGCCTCAACATCAAAGAACGTGAAGAAATCGGCAATCTTGCCGCCAAAGTAATTCAAAAAATTGGTTACCGCGGTGTGGGCACTATCGAATTTCTCTATGAAAATAGTAAGTTCTATTTCATTGAAATGAATACGCGCTTACAGATTGAGCATACTATCACTGAAATGATCACTGGCATTGATCTGGTGCGTGAACAAATCCGCGTCGCCGCTGGATTGCCACTTAGCTACAAGCAAAAAGATATTACCTTTGCTGGCCACGCTATTGAATGCCGCATTAATGCAGAAAATCCAGAAACCTTTACACCCTCCCCTGGCAAGATCATGGGCTATCATCCTCCAGGTGGTCTTGATGTACGTGTGGATAGCGCTCTTTACGATGGGTACCGCGTACCCCCTCATTATGACAGCATGATTGCCAAATTAATCGTGCATGGCGCTAATCGTAACGAATGCCTCTTACGCCTTCGCCGCGCATTAGAAGAATTTGTTATAGGTGGTATTGATACTACCCTTCCCCTGCATCGCCGCCTCATCGCTCAGCCCGATTTTATCAATGGCGACTATGATATCCATTGGCTGGAAAAATTCCTTCAAAACAAGTAAAATAGGGGCGGATGTCAAACCGCACCCTTCATCTTCTCACACCAGATACTTTGCTTCGTGCTTACGCAGCTGGTATTTTTCCTATGGCCGAGAGCGCAGACTCAACCGAGTTACTTTGGTTTGACCCCCCCATTCGCGCCATAATCCCGCTTGATCACCATTTTCATGTCTCAAAAAGTCTCAAGCGCACGCTGAAGAAAAAGCCCTACACAATAAAATTAAACACAGCCTTCGATCAAACCATCCGATCTTGTGCAGCCGTAGCCAAAGACCGCAAAACCACCTGGATCAATCGAGAAATTATTGGCCTATACACCACGCTACATTGGCGCGGTCATGCTCATTCCATTGAAGTCTGGGACGGCGATGAGCTGATAGGTGGTCTCTATGGCGTGGCACTTGGTGGTGCCT
>JBASWO010000112.1:0-12152 GCA_049276515.1 Alphaproteobacteria bacterium | reverse complement strand
GGCCACAACAATGAAATTCAAGGCATCATCAGCGCTGAAGGCGAAGAAATACGTGCAAAATCAGTTGTTTTGACAACTGGTACCTTCCTTCAAGGCCTCATTCATATTGGCGAAGAGAAAATTCCGGCTGGTCGTATTAATGAAAAACCAGCCATAGGCCTCTCAAAAACCCTTAAAAGACTGGGGTTTCCTTTAGGTCGTCTAAAGACGGGTACTCCCGCTCGCCTTGATAGCCGTACGATTGATTGGTCGAGTTTAGAGATGCAGCCCGGCGATGAGCCGCCTACCCCTTTTTCGATGATGACCAAGAGCATTACAACGCCGCAAATATCCTGCGGTATCACCTATACAAGCCAAAAAGCCCACGAAATCATTAAAAACAACCTACATCGTGCTCCTATGTATTCAGGTCAAATTGAAGGTACGGGGCCACGTTATTGCCCTTCAATTGAAGATAAAGTCGTGCGTTTTGCGGATAAAGAGAGGCATCAGATTTTTCTGGAGCCTGAAGGCATAGATGACATCACGATATATCCCAATGGCATTTCAACCTCATTGCCACGCGATGTGCAGGATGAGTTTATTCATGCCATTCCAGGGCTAGAAAAGGTCCAAATCATACGTCACGGCTATGCCATCGAATATGACTATTGCGATCCACGTGAATTAAAGCAAACACTTGAAACTAAACGTGTTTCAGGCCTTTATTTAGCGGGCCAAATTAACGGAACAACCGGATATGAAGAGGCTGCAGCGCAGGGCCTCATAGCTGGCTTAAATGCTGCCCGCAGATCTGGAGCAGTTTCACATGAAACTGGCTTTAGTCTTGACCGCTCGCAAGCCTATATCGGCGTTATGATCGATGATCTTATAACGAGGGGTACGGCTGAGCCTTACCGTATGTTTACCTCACGCGCCGAATATCGTCTGACCCTTCGAGCGGATAATGCAGATCAACGTCTGACAGATATTGCTATTGGCTTGGGTTGTGTAGGAAGTGAAAGAGAGACAGCTTTTAGGGCTAAGGTGATTGCTTTATGTGAAGCAAAAACGACCATGGAAAGCCTGAGATCCACTCCTACAAAACTCAATAATTACGGGCTTAAAATCAATGCCGATGGCCAGTGGCGCTCTGCTTTAGATCTATTATCTTATTCGGACATAACTATCGAAAATATCGCGGGCATATGGCCTGAATTAAAGAATATAGACCCATCCGTTATTGAACAGCTTGAGATTGACAGCAAATATGCCGGTTATATGGAGCGGCAGGATATGGATATCAGGGCCTTCCGTAAGGATGAAAATCTACGCCTACCCACCGATTTGGATGTAGATGCCATTGGAAGTCTCTCAGCAGAAATTCGTCAAAAACTACGTCAAATAAAGCCAGAAACCCTAGGTGCTGCAGCCCGTATTCCAGGCATGACCCCTGCAGCTCTTGTAGCTCTCTTGCGCTTTGTAAAACGCGATAATTCCTCTGAAGCGGCAGTCGCCTAGTGGTTTCCACTGAACGCGATGAATTTATGGATCTAATCTCAGTTTCACATGAAACTGGGGCTAAATTTGATCGCTATGCTGTCTTATTGGCTGAATGGAACCAGAAGTTCAATTTAGTAGCAGAAAGCACCATTCCCCATATTTGGAAGCGCCATTTCCTTGATAGCGCCCAGCTTTTCAAACATATCCCAGAAGGCGCTCAAAACATTGCTGATATGGGTTCTGGCGCTGGCTTTCCTGGCCTTGTTCTCAGCATTATGGGAGCCCCTAAAATTCATCTTATTGAAAGCACTGGCAAGAAGGCAAACTTCCTTCGCGCGGTTATTGAGGATCTAAAATTAGATGCCGAAGTTCATCAAGAAAGAGCCGAAAGCATCAAAAATCTCAAAGCAGACGTCATTACTGCAAGAGCTATGGCATCTCTCTTAGATCTCCTAAACCTGTCTAATAACTTGAGAAACAAGCATAGTTTCTGCCTTTTTCCTAAAGGACAGAATGCGGATGCTGAATTGACAGAATCAGCCAAATATTGGAGATTCGATCACGAAAAGATACAGAGTATCAGCGATCCTTCCGGAAGCGTTCTTATTTTAAAGGATATAAAAAATGCCGCACCGAGAAAGATCAAATTCAGAAAAGACTGATAATTCTTTTCCAACATCTCTTCAGTCACATGGAACTTGCCGCGTTATTTCTGTCGTCAATCAAAAAGGCGGCGTTGGCAAAACAACCACCACTGTCAATTTAGCGACAGCCATGGCCGCTGTCGGCAAACGTGTTTTGATTGTCGATGCCGATCCACAAGGCAACGCATCAACAGGTTTTGGTATTCCACGAGCTGATCGCGGCGCTGGCTGTTACGAACTTATGTTTGATGGATTGTCTGTTGAAGATGTCGCTGTCCCTACACTCATTCCCAATCTATCGATCATCACATCAAGCGCAGATTTAGCTGGCGCTGAAATTCAATTGGTCAATGCAGAGCGCCGCGAATATCGCATGAAGGATGCGCTTGCACGCAGCGCCAATGATTATGACTTCATGCTGATTGATTGCCCGCCATCTCTCAATCTCATCACCTTGAATGCACTGGTTGCAAGTGATGCACTTTTGGTTCCACTGCAAGTCGAGTTTTATGCACTCGAAGGCATGACAAGTTTACTGCAGACGATTGATGCTGTGCGTGCACGCTTTAATCCAGAATTAGAAATTCAAGGTGTCGTACTGACAATGTATGACCGCAGAAATAGTTTGTCTGATGCTGTTGCGCGCGATGTGCGCTCCTTCTTTGGTGACCGCGTTTATGAAACTGTTATCCCTCGCAATGTCCGCGTCTCAGAAGCGCCGTCTCATGGTAAACCCGTTTTACTGTATGATCTGAAATGTCCGGGATCGCGCGCTTATATGGGTCTCGCCTCAGAAGTCTTGAGACGCGAAGGTGTTACAAATTACGGTGAAATTACTGAGAAGAAAAAAGCTGTCGGATAATTTAGAATTCTAATTAAGGAAAAGAAAAATGAGTCAGACAAAACCTATGACAAAACCAGCGCCACTTGGTCGCGGTCTTTCGGCCCTTTTTGGTGATGCGGATGCATCGTACCAACCAAAGCCCATTCAGCCAAAAGCGGCTGTAGCACCAGCACAAAATGAGCGTGGCTTGCGCACAATGCCGCTTGCTTGGCTGCAGCCCGGCAGCTATCAGCCACGCCGTCATTTTGATGAAGATGCGATCAAGGGTTTAGCGCAGTCCATTCAAGAGCGCGGTATTTTAGAGCCACTTCTTGTGCGCTCTGTTCCTAATGCCAAAGATGCGTTTGAGATTATTGCTGGTGAGCGTCGTTGGCGTGCGGCGCAAATCGCAGGACTTCATGAAGTGCCGGTTGTTGTGCGTGAGATCACAGATCGTGAAGCTTTAGAATTTGGTCTGATTGAAAATATTCAACGCCAAGATCTCTCTCCTTTGGAAGAATCTGAAGGCTATCAACGTTTGATTGATGAATTTAATTATACGCAAGAAAATTTGGCCAAGATCGTAGGTAAGAGCCGGCCGCACATCACCAACATGCTGCGTCTTCTCACCTTACCGGCTGCCGTGAAACAAATGATCGAGATGGGTGATCTGACACTCGGCCATGCGCGTGCTCTCATCACCTGCAAAGATCCTGTAGCACTCGCCAAAGAAATTGCGCGCAAGGGATTGAATGTTCGCCAAGCTGAAAGTTTGGCCAATCAATCTAAGGGTAAGGTCACAGCAAAAAGATCAGAAAACACCACCGAGAGTTCGGATGTTGTTGCTCTTGAAAAAGAGTTGGAGCGCGTCATTGGATTGAAGGTCAAAGTAAAGACCGAAGGCAAGGCTGGCTCACTTACTTTATTCTACAAAGACCTTGATCAATTGGATGACATCATCAAAAAATTGAGAGGGTAGTAGAGTATGATTATTGATCGGAATACCCCACCTAAAACAAATGCAGGCGCTGTGGTGCGCGAAGTTGCTGCAAGAAACAGACCCAGATACCTCGCAATTAAAACTGCAGCAGATAACGCGTTACGTGAGGATCGCGCGCTTCTTGAAACAATCACAGATCCACGCTTACGTGCTTTAGCTGAGAACGCAATCCATTGCCCAAATACACGTCCAAGTCGTCGCCAGTTACTCGGCTACAGTAGCGGGCGCCAAGTACCGCGACCTCAGCCACCCGGTACTGCTTAAGCAGCCATTGCCAATAATAATTGAGCACAAAGGGCGGTATCAGGCGTGCCTGTGCGCTTCACAGCAGCTTCGGCATCAAACAAACGCTGTAAAGCGGCATCAATTTTCTTCATGGGCCAGCGGCGTAATTGATTGGTCATGCTGTCAGCATATTTCCAAAAAACCGGCGGCGATAATTTTTTAATCGCCTCACCTGCACTTAGGCCGTTTGTATCCATTTGATGCCGTGCCCATGAAAGCCGCATGAAATGCCGCTGGGCCGCACGTAAAATGGCGACCATTGACGTTTGTTCTTCAATTAAACGATCGATTAGAACTTTGACGCGTTTCACATCACCACTGCCGACAGCAAAAATAAGATCATCTAATTCCGCAGATCCCGCATCTTGAACGACAGCTAAAATATCACCCATATCAATTGAGTTTTTGCCTTTGGCGTAAAGAGCAAGCTTATCTAACTCACTGCGCATCGCCATACGATCGGGCGGTAAAATATCACAAAGAAACATCAACGCATCACGCGCGATGCGCAAACCTTCAGCTTGCAAAATATCTGTGACGACCCGTTGGCGCGTGACGCCTTCTTCAACATAGCAAGGAATAGCGACAGCCGTTTTGGGTTCATTCTCGCAAGTGGAGCGAAGCTTTGAGCGTTTTTCTAAATCACCAGCCTCAATAATAAGAAGTGCATCTGTTGCAGGCATATCTTTAAGAAGCGCAATAAAAGCCAAAGCCATGGTTTCGGTTGCATGTTGTACGCGGATAAGACGCTGGCCACCGCCTAATGCTTGCGATGCCATTTCATCATGAAGGCGCGCGGGATCTTCAGCAATCATCGCCCCTGTGAGAGAGGCAACACGAAAGGGATCGTTAAGATCAGGCACTGCTTTTTTAGAAAGCGCATCGGCGCGCTCGCGTACCAAGCCTGTATCGGGTCCATAGAGCAAAATAATTTGCACTGAAGGGTCAGATTTATTCAAAAAACTGGTGATCTGGCTGGTCGTTAGTTTCATGCCTCTATATGAGCCTAAAAATCATCTGTGTGAAAGCGCGTATTTTATGAGGCTTCAGCATGAACACATTCAAAATTTATTACCTGCTGATTTAACCCTTATAAGCCCCTACTCTTAACATGAGGAAATCATGGCCGATGATAAAGATCTCTATTTACCTGAAACTCAGAACCGCGCCCCGGATGCCCCATCTATCCTTATCATCACCGCGGATAAGTGCGAGGATCTGGAGTTCTTCTACCCCTACTACCGTTTTATCGAAGCCGGCTACCGTGTCGATGTCGCCACGCCTGAGGGTGGTAGCTTCAAAGGCAAACAAGGGTTGGAATTAAAGAGCAGCCGTAAACTCGAGGATATAGATCCTGAGATCTATAAGCTTCTTTATCTTCCAGGCGGCAAAGCCCCAGCTGCTCTCAAAAAAAATGACAAAGCGCTCGAGGTTGCAAAATTCTTTGCCAAAAACGGCAAGCTTATCGCCGCTATTTGTCACGGACCGCAAATTTTAGCGGCAGCTGATGTCATTCGGGGTCGCCGTATTGCCGGATGGCCTGAGATAAAAGATGAAATTACGGAAGCTGGTGCTGAATATGCTGATGAAGAAACAGTACTCGATGGTCCTTTTATTACGGCACGTATGCCGGGTGATCTGCCATCGCATGTCAGGCAAACATTGGAGACTTTTGCCGAGTATCTTCAAAGCAGCAAAAAGGCTGTATCTTCTGCGGCTTAATGTAAAATTTATGGAAACCCTATGTGTCTCTTTGGTTTCCACATGGCCCGCTTATGTGCGCACCGCTAAGAGTCAGGGCTTCCAAATACTCACTTTAACAATAGGACTGTACCATGCGTAAATCATTGCTTGCTCTTGCAGCTATCGCTGCTCTCGCTTCGGCTCCAGCATTTGCTGCAACATCGCCTTCTTCTGAAACAGAAGTAAAGTATCAAGCTAAGGACAATGGCGGCTTTAAAGCTGAAGAAAAATCAACAGCTGTAGATGCAGCTGGCACCAAGGTAGAAAACAAGGCTGAAAAATCAGTTGATGTTGATGCTGATGGTAGCAAAGAAACCAAAGTTCAAGTTAAGCACAGCACCGATCCAAAAGGTCTGTTCAACAAGAGCACAACAGAAACCGTAAACAAGACAATGGAAAAAGACGGTAAGGTTGAGCACTCACACAAGAAAAAAATCGACGGCAAGACAGTCGAAGAAAATACTGAATCTAGCGAAAAACGCTAAGCAGGTTTTCCGGTAACGGAAAAAGAAGGCGCGGATGATGAAAGTCATCCGCGCTTTTCTTTTATCTGCATTTTAAAAGTTAAAATTTCTCTTTATATTTTTTACCGTTCTTCATGCAGAATTCTTATGTGCAGGTCGGTACCTTATCTGCTGTCAGATGCGTCATTGTTGGATGTTGAATAAACATTCTCAAATACGCATCTGGCATCCTGATAAAACCAGTTTGAGGAGGGTCCAATGCCAAACCAAAACAATCAGCAAAATCAACAACAACAAAACCAGAACCAGAAGACGCAGCCTGAAGTGCGCGCTGGTAACGAAGACAATCAGCAGAAGAGAGGCGCCTCATCACCGTCAATGGACCGTGATGAAGACAGCAAATCTTCATCTGACAAATGGGGTTCGCAGAACCGCTAAGCTTCTCGCGAACTCGTAAGAAATGCCCCGGCTGCCATGAGCCGGGGCATTTTTTTATTTGGGGGTTTTCTCTGTTTGAATGCTGGTGCGGTTGGGTGAGGCGCGTTCAGCAAAATAGAGGCTCAGACTATTGATGATTTGTTCACTTACTTCTTTAACCGTGCGTATTTCAGCATCTTCACTCGCTGCTAAAGAGGCGTATTGATTGGCAAGTTTATTGTAGCTGCTTACGCTATGCGCGGTGCCTTTAAATAAGATTTTGCCGTTGCGATCGATCAAAACATAATCAGCATACATATTCATCAAAGCGCGGGTCGAAGTCGCGTCAGACTGAATACCCAAATCTTCAATCGTGAAACGCAGACGTGTCTCAAGACGGTAAAGAGTCGAGCGTGGTCTGCCCTTACTATACATACGATCAATAAGATGATTGCGAAGGACTTGACCGCGGCGGTCGGGAATATTTTCAATTGCGACTTGGTTCATCTCATCGACAACGGGTGCGCTGTTCGCATGCGTGCCGTAAACAGGTGAAAAACCACAAGCACTCAATGAGCTCAGCAAAACGATAAGGGGGATGATCAGAAAGCGCATCATGCCACCACGTTAATGATCTTATTGGGAACGACAATAACTTTCTTAGCGGGATTTCCGCCCATCGCGCGTTGAACACTGGCTTCAGCTAATGCGGCAGCTTCAGCTTCACGTGCTGGTAGATCGCGAGGCAGAGTGATCGTGGCGCGTAGCTTGCCATTAACCTGAACGGCAATCGTGACTGTATCATCAACGAGCAGTGCAGGATCAGCATGCGGCCAAGATGTGTCAGCTAACATCTCTTTATGACCGAGCTGCTGCCACATTTCTTCTGCAATATGCGGTAACATAGGGCCGATCAATTGCGTTACAACATCAAGACCTTCGCGTAGTACCCAATCATCACCTGGTTCTTTCACTTTAAATTCTTCTAAAGCGTTCGAGAGTTCACGCGCCCGTGCTACAGAACGATTGAAATGAAAGCGCTCAAAATCATTTGAGATATCGGCAATGGTGCGGTGAATAATCTGCCGCATTTTTTTAGCAGGATCGCTCAGTTTAGAGGGCATCGGCGTTCCTGGTGCTGGTATTTGAGCTTCAGCAACGAGACGCCAAAGGCGATTGATATAGCGCCAAGCGCCATCAACACCAGCATCAGTCCATTCCAGATCACGCTCAGGCGGGCTATCAGAGAGCATAAAAAGACGCGCTGTATCAGCGCCATAGCTATTGATGATCTTGCCAGGATCAACGACGTTTTTCTTTGATTTACTCATCGTCTCGCTACGGCCGAGCTTTACAGGACGGCCCGTTTCTACATGAACTGCCGTGCCATCTGTATTTTTTTGAACTTCTTCCGGATAAAGCCACTTGCCCTCTTCATCCTTATAAGATTCGTGCGTCACCATGCCTTGGGTGAAAAGGCCGCTAAAGGGCTCATCAATATTGAGATGCTTGGTTGCTTTCATAGCGCGCGTAAAAAAGCGTGCATAAAGCAAATGAAGAATGGCGTGCTCAACACCACCAACATATTGATCAACCGGCAACCAATAATCCGCCTGCTTTTGCTCGACAGGTTTTTCTGTATTGGTCGCTGAGCAATAACGCGCAAAATACCAACTGCTATCTACAAAAGTGTCGCACGTATCTGTCTCGCGTCGCGCATCGCTGCCACAGCTTGGGCATTTTACATTTTTCCAGGTTGGGTGATGATCCAAAGGATTGCCGGGCTTATCAAAGGTCACATCTTCTGGCAGTTTCACCGGCAAGTCTTTTTCCGGTACCGGTACAACACCGCAGGCCGTGCAATGAATGAAGGGAATAGGACAGCCCCAATAGCGTTGGCGGCTTACACCCCAATCACGCAAACGATATTGAATGGTGCCTGTACCAGCCTTGCGATTTTCGATTTCAGCAATGACTTTGGTTTTGGCATCTTCAATAGAAAGCCCATCTAAGAATTGAGAATTATAGATAAGGCCGGGACCTACATAGGCTTCATTGCCAATAGTGAATGTGTCAGCTTTTTCTTCAGGCGGTAAAACAACAGCCTTCACAGGCAAATTATATTTACGTGCAAAATCCAAATCGCGTTGATCGTGCGCGGGGCAGCCAAAGATTGCGCCTGTGCCATACTCCATCAAAACAAAGTTGGCGATATAGATTGGCAATGTCCAAGACGCATCTAAAACATGCTGAACTTTGAGACCCGTGTCATAGCCATGCTTCTCGCCCGTTTCGATGGCCACTTCTGAGGTGCCTGTACGGTTACATTCAGCAATGAAACTAGCTATTTTCGTGTCTTTTTTGGCCAATTCTGTTGCGAGCGGATGATGGGGCGAAATGGCAATAAAGCTGGCCCCGAAAAGCGTATCAGGACGTGTTGTGAAAACTTCGATCGTACCGCCCTGCTCCATCTTAAAATTCACTTTGGCGCCGGCTGATTTTCCGATCCAGTTTTCTTGCATGAGGCGCACTTTTTCCGGCCACCGATCTAATTTTCCAAGCGCCGTTAAAAGTTCATCTGCGTAAAAAGTAATTTTGAAAAACCATTGTGATAATTTTCTTTTCTCAACGACAGCACCTGAGCGCCAGCCCTTACCATCAATAACCTGCTCATTGGCCAGCACGGTGTGATCAACAGGATCCCAATTGACCCAAGATTCTTTACGGTACACCAAGCCCGCTTTCATAAAATCGAGAAACAATTTTTGCTGGTGCTTATAATAAGCTGGATCGCAGGTCGCGACTTCACGGCTCCAGTCCAAAGCCAAACCCATGCGCATCAATTCTGCGCGCATGTTTTTAATATTGTCATAGGTCCATTGGGCAGGATGAATTTTTCGATCGCGGGCTGCATTCTCAGCTGGCAAACCAAAAGCGTCCCAGCCCATCGGATGCAGAACATTAAAACCTTGAGCGCGCTTAAAGCGTGCAACAACATCACTCAATGTGTAGTTGCGCACATGCCCCATATGAATGCGTCCCGATGGATAGGGAAACATCGACATAACAAAATATTTTTTACGGGACGCATCTTCGGTTGCGACAAAAGTTTTTTTGTCAGACCAAAGTTTTTGCCACTTATTTTCTGTAGCTTGAACGTTGTAACGCGCACTCATAATTCTTATTCAAATTGCTTTTGGGCCATGCGCAACTGACGAGCGCGCGTTAAAATCGTGTTTTCTAAAGTACCAGCTGTAGCTGATGCGACGGGAGCATCAATCCACTCACCTTTAGCATCTTTGGTTTGGCGGAAAACCGTAACCTTGACGCCATCGGCGCGTAAATCGCGATCACGTATAAAGATGTTGAGTTTGGTGCGTTCACCCTGAGTTTCGGGGAGCGAATACCATTCAGTGATTATTACGCCTCCGAAAGGATCGGCCGATGCTATGGGCATAAAGGTAATTGTATCCAGGGTTGCGCGCCATAAATAGCCGTTCACGCCTATGCCTGAGCCATCTTCAATCTTCTTTTTATCAGGTCCAAAAAGGTCAAAACCACCCTCATCTGACATGACACTGCCGTATTTATAGAGCTTTTCACGGTCTTTATCTTCATAGCTATTCTCGGTTTCGAGGCCGAGGCTTGAGCAGGCCGTGGTCAAAAAGAGGGGAAAAAGTGCCAAGACAAGGAGGAATCGCTGTGCGTTCATTTTATTATCCTGCAGTAAAGAGCGGGTGCGGCGTTAAGAAAGGAGCCCATTTGACCCTTGGTAATGCCGGAAAAAGCTAGTTTTTGCAAGGTCCTATAGGCATTAACCGTGTTGTGGCGCAGATGCAACACAGGGCGGGTGAATACGAATAATGCTTATTTCTTGCTTGTCTGTGCAAGGCTTATGCACCAAATTTCCCGGCGACAGGGCGTGTTGCCCTCTTTGTCACTTAAGTCTTAAGTCAATAACAACCCATCATCCATCCACGAGGGGGATAACATGCGTAAAGTTCTTCTTGCGACGACAGCTATTGTTGGCGTTGCTCTTGCTAGCGCAGCACAAGCAGCTGCTCCAGCATCGCCGATCACGCTGAATGTCGGCGGCTACACCGATTTCGTTGCGGGTCGTTTCCATGAATCCAATCAAGCTACAGGCGGTGTAAGCACCAACCGTAGCCGTATGGACTTCGAAACTGAATACAAAATCAACTTTGACGCTGTAGGCAAAGCATCAAATGGCGTTGAGTACGGCGCGAACATCAGCCTCTGGAATGGTCCTGAAGTGACCAATCTGTGGACTGGTGGCGGTACAGCTGCTTCGATCAACTCAGCTTATGTCTGGTTGTCAGGCGCTTTCGGTAAAGTTCTGTTCGGTGACGAACATGGCTCATCCGACTTGCAAGTCTACGCTCCAACAGTTGGCGAAGGCCAAATTGATGGTCGTTTCCAAGACTTCACAAGCCCCTTCTCACTGGCTCGCGTTTATGCTTCAGGCATCGACAACACAGAGCACAGCACGAAGATCACCTACTACACACCTAAGGTTGGTAACGAAGCTAACAAGGTACAGTTAGGTGTTTCATATGCTCCTAGCATGTATGACTACGGCTCAAACGTAACCAAGTTCAACGCGGTTGCAACTGCAGCTGGTACAGCTGGTGCTAATGCTGCCGTTTCACCATACAAGAACCTTGTAAAGGGTGACGTTGGTTTCTGGGGCAACTGGCATCCAGTAAACGTAGCTTTGAGTGCAAACATCCGTACAGCTGACGGTGGCGCAACAGGCGTAGCAGTTCCTGCTATGTTTGGTAACGCTCTCGCTGGCTTTGGCTTCCAGGATTGGACGTCATGGGGTGTTGGTGGTCAAGTTGGCATCTCTGGCCTTCCTGGCTTCACACTCGGTGGTTCATACCAAGATCTCGGCCGTTATGGCACGACTCATGGTCAAAACCAGAACCAAGACCTGTACACAGTTGGTGCTAAGTATGAGTTCGACAAAGTCGGTCTTGCTGCTAGCTACCTAACTTCAAGCCAATACAACAACCTGCTCGCTGGTACGAACCCAGGCGCTGGTGGTGTTAACGGTACAAACTATGTCAGCAGCTACAACGCATACAGCGTTGGCGGCACCTACACATGGTTCCCTGGCCTAACCACCAATGCTGATGGCGTTATGTTCCATCAAGCATCAACAAACTCAGCTGCTCGTAACGACGGCTACGTTCTGTTGGTTTCACAACGGTTGGCGTTCTAATCGTCTAACGACGACTTAGAAAGACAATTGAAGGGCGGTGGGGCAACTC
>JBASWO010000111.1:0-53136 GCA_049276515.1 Alphaproteobacteria bacterium | reverse complement strand
GAGCAAATCATCACCTTTCAGCTCGATGTTGAGGTTAAGGATTTTGATACTGCCGATAAGATGCACAGCATGATGCCACGGGTTGTCGATTCTTTGATGCGCGCACTTTATGGCGGCTTGGGGCAGGGTAGTTTGCGTAATGGTAAGCTGGTTGATGTCAGTAAAATCAAAGCCAAGGCCACTGCAGCACTCAAAGAAACTGTTGGCGCTGACGAAATTAAAAACGTTCTGGTTCAGGGCGTTGCACAGCGCATGCTGTAAAAATCCTCCCCCGACTCGCTAAGTCTTTGTTTTGAAAGCCTCTTGCTTTGCCTACTATCTTTAGGCAAAGTACCCGCCATCTCGCGCTGGCCGTTTACCTGGCTGGCGTTTCTTATAAAAATCCAGTGAACGTCACGAGGAATACAATGAATAACGAATTTATGCTGATTTTCGGCTGCGGTGTTTTGGCCCTTATCTATGGGATCCTGACCACCCGCCAAGTTTTGATGTCATCGGCAGGCACGCCACGCATGCAAGAAATTGCAGCGGCCATTCAGGAAGGCGCTTCAGCCTATCTGAACCGTCAGTATATGACGATTGGCATTGTTGGTATCGTTATCTGTATCGCTCTTGGCCTTTTCCTCGGCTTGCACGTCGCAGTTGGTTTCATCATCGGCGCTGTTCTTTCAGGTCTTGCTGGTTATGTCGGCATGAATGTCTCGGTACGCTCAAATGTGCGTACTGCAGCAGCTGCAAAAGAAAGCATGAAAGAAGCTCTCAGCGTTGCTTTCCGCGCTGGTGCGATCACAGGTCTTTTGGTTGTTGGTCTCGGTCTTCTCGGTGTGAGCGGCTACTACTACGCGCTTCTCTGCTGGAAAGGTACGGATGGCGGCAATATGCGTCCTATCATTGAAGCTCTGGTTGCTCTTAGCTTTGGTGCTTCCTTAATCTCCATCTTTGCTCGTCTTGGTGGCGGCATCTTCACCAAAGGCGCTGACGTTGGCGCTGATCTGGTTGGTAAAGTTGAAGCCGGGATTCCGGAAGATGACCCCCGTAACCCTGCTGTTATCGCTGATAACGTAGGCGACAATGTTGGTGATTGCGCCGGTATGGCAGCTGACTTGTTCGAAACCTATGCCGTAACCATGGTTGCAACAATGTTGCTCGCAGCGACCTTCTTTGAAGGTAAGGCTCGCGAAGTTATGATGATCCTGCCGCTTCTCATTGGCGCTGTGTGTATCGCAGCTTCAGTTGCTGGTACGTATTTCGTACGTCTTGGCAAGCGCGATAAGAACATCATGGGTGCCTTATATAAGGGCCTTGTTGTTACAGGTGTGATCTCAGCCGCTTTGATCGTTCTTTTGATCAATGGCCTGATGGGCATGCATGGTTCTGTTCAAATGATCAACGGCACGTCAATTAGCAGCATTCAGCTGATGGTTTGCGCCGGCATCGGTCTTGCTGTTACAGCACTCATGGTGTGGATCACAGAATACTACACCTCAACTGAGTATCGTCCTGTTCGCTCTGTTGCTGCGGCTTCAGCGAATGGTCATGGTACCAATGTCATTCAAGGTTTAGCGGTTTCAATGGAATCGACAACCTTGCCTGTCGTTGTTATTTGCGTTGGCATCATCTTTGCCTTCATGAATGCTGGTCTGTTTGGTATCGCGATTGCGGCAACAACCATGTTGGCATTGGCTGGCATGATCGTGGCTCTCGATGCTTATGGTCCTGTGACAGACAATGCTGGCGGTATCGCCGAAATGTCGAACATGCCAAAAGACATTCGTGTCACAACGGATGCTTTGGATGCTGTTGGTAACACAACCAAGGCTGTCACGAAGGGCTATGCGATTGCATCAGCCGCCCTGGCTTCATTGGTTCTCTTCGCTGCTTACATCGAAGATCTGAAGCATTATTTCCCGAACGTCGATGTTCAATTTGATCTACAAAATCCATACGTGGTTGTAGGTCTCTTCATCGGCGGTGCTTTGCCTTATCTGTTCGGTGCGATGGCGATGACCGCTGTTGGCCGCGCTGCAGGTACGGTTGTGCAGGAAGTGCGTCGTCAGTTCCGTGAAATCAAAGGCATCATGGAAGGCAAGGGCAAGCCCGATTACGGTCGTGCCGTTGACATGCTGACCAAATCAGCGATCAAGGAAATGGTTGTACCATCCTTGTTGCCGGTTGCAGCACCTGTTGTCCTTTATGTCATCGTTAACTGCGCTGCTGGCCAAGCTCAAGCCTTCACGGCTTTGGGGGCTATGCTGCTGGGTACGATCATCACGGGTATCTTCGTTGCTATCTCGATGACCTCGGGTGGTGGTGCTTGGGACAATGCTAAGAAGTACATCGAAGAAGGTAATCACGGTGGTAAGGGCTCAGAAGCTCATAAAGCCGCTGTTACGGGTGACACTGTTGGCGATCCCTACAAGGATACCGCAGGTCCCGCGATTAACCCGATGATCAAAATCATCAATATTGTCGCCATTTTGTTGCTAGCAGTGCTCGCAAGCCTCAAGATGTAAGACAAGACCTCATTCCTGGTCTAAGCTAAACCCCGCCTTCGAAAGAAGGCGGGGTTTATGTTATTTGGCAGGAGATTGTCATGAATAGCGGAGCTGTCCTTTTATTGGTGACCTGGTTTTTCACGGGCCAACAGCCATCCAATTATCAAACACCTTTTACAAGCATGGATAATTGTCAGCAGGCACGGAGTGCTGTGTTAGCTGAGCAGCAAAAACTTATAGCTGATGAAAATAATTACGTTGCGGAGATCAAGGCAAAAGGCGTCATTCAGATGCCGCGCAGCATTTATGTTTCAGCTGTGTGTACCCAGCAGTAAGTCATGGTGAAGATTCTACCTCGAGAACAAGAATTTTCTTTAACGGCCTTTCAGGATGCCGCCTTGGCAATGGCTGGTCGCGGACAGCCCGGATATCCTTCAGATTTAGAAAAAGGGCTAAAGGATTGGCAGCAGATAGAGCAGATTGCCGCACTACGGTTAAGCTCGCCTGTCGTTCTCAATAATATGTCGCTGATCATGGCCATCCTTGGTCGTAAGCTTGGTCTAAGATTGGCCGCGGTTTATGTTGATACAAAACAAACAATTTTACGCCGCACTGATATTCAAACACCAGTTCTGGTTTTTGAGCTTGAGCAATTAGGTGTTGAGAAAATAAGTGTGAGGAAGGTTGTTTTTACCATCTTGCAAATTCAAGATATTTTCTATTCACCATCGCCTATGCGTCGCGCTATACACCATGCAGATCTGCCATCTTTACCGGTGCAGCGTTCAAAACTATTCGAGTTTAAAGCAAAACATGGCTGATAAAAACCCAACGGCAGCTGTCCTAATTATTGGCAATGAAATCCTGTCAGGCCGCACGCGGGACAGTAATCTCAATTACATCGCTGTGAAATTGACGTCGGTTGGTATCAAGCTCGCTGAAGCGCGTGTGGTCGCCGACATCGAAGAGCATATTGTAAGAGCTGTAAATGAGATGCGGAGACAATATACGTATGTTTTTACAACCGGTGGAATTGGCGCAACGCATGACGATATTACGGCTGACTCGATCGCTAAAGCTTTCGGGAGACCCATTGTTGAAAATCCAGAAGCGCGCAAACGCTTAGAGGCACATTACACAGCCGCCAAACTTAATGCGGCACGCTTACGTATGGCGCGCATGCCGGAGGGTGCCCAGTTGATCGATAATCCTGTCAGCATCGCGCCAGGTTTTTCAGTTGAAAATGTTTATGTGATGGCAGGTGTTCCTAACATTATGCAGAGCATGATGGATCATCTTATCACCACGTTAGAACATGGCCCCACGATACATATGGTCTCAATCGTGGCGCAAATACCTGAAAATGTTGTAGCGGATGAATTAGCCGCGCTTGCCGCATCTTATGCTGATCTCGATATTGGTTCCTATCCTTGGCAGCGTGAGGGGCGTTGGGGAACAACCCTCGTTGTGCGCGGCACGGATAAAGCTGCGGTTCAAAAGGCGTCTCAAGATGTATTTTCTATGGTCGCTCGCAATAAGGGCGAGCCCAAAATTGAAGAGACTACTCTTTCGGCGGCGTAAAACCCTGGCTGCCATCATCGCCCGGCATAGGAAGTGTTGTATCCTGCTCTGATTGCATCATGCCGGGGCCATTAAAGAGTGGCTGATTGCTGCCAGGGCCAAAGGTTTTATAGATTATACCAAGCCCAGCGAAGATCGCGAGCCAGAGGGCGATATTACGCAAAGCTTTGCCGCGGTTCATGGCAATAACGTTCGGTGCGATAAGGATCACGAGCGCTAAAGTCATAATAGCTGTCAAAATTGCTGAGGTTTTATCCATAAAAATCTCCAGTTACAGAAGGCAACTCTATCAATGCTGGCAACAAAAGTAAATTATGCTCTCTTGGCAAGTTGGCGCCTGCCAATGGGAATGACAAAAGGAATGCCGGCAGCATACAGCAAAGCGACCACAGCAAACAGCATATGATAGGCGTGCGCATCGATAAGAAGGCCAAAGAATAAGGGTGCTAATGTGGCGCCAGCATCGACACCAGAATAAACAAAGCCAAAAACGCGTCCCGTTGAGCCAGGCGGCGCGGCACCTTTAATGAGAATATCACGCGACGGTGAGACCACGCCTTCCGATAAACCAATAATGCAGATCAAGATTGTTACGAGCGCTAAGGGTAGGACATCAACCGCCAGAACACTCATCAGAACAGCGCTCATGCCAAGGCCTATCACGGCAACACTCACATGCTTTTCTGTGTGATCGGCAATGAAGCCGCCTAAGAGCATACCTGTTGCCGAGCTCACCAGAAAAGCCGAGAGCATAGAGGCAGCGACATGCAGCTCGACATGAAAAAATTCGACAAAGGAAACGCTCGAGAAGGCTTGAAAGCCACTTCCTGCGGCGGTTGTAAAAATAAAATAGCCAATGCCCAGCAAAATGGCGGGTGTCGTGATGATTTTGAGATAGGTAACTTTGGGATGGTTGTGCGCATGGTGGCCATCGCCATGATCCGGCATGACATGATGGCTATAGAGGATAAAGATCAAGGTGATGATCCAGCCAAAGCCGCCAGCAACCCAAAGAGCTAGGCGCCAATCAACTAGAGTGGCTAGTGTGCCTACAAGAAGTGGGGCGTTGGCAAAACCAAACCGCCCCGATGCTGCATGAATACTATAGGCGCGCCCTAATCGGCGTTTACTCACCTGATGGGAAAGGGCTGAGAGGTCTGCGGGGTGGAAAACGCCATTGCCAAGACCGGCGAGAGCCATCAGCGGGTAAAGCATCCAAAATTCTGTCACAAACCCCATGAGACCTACGCAGGTCGCCATCAAGCCAATGCCGCCTATCAAAATGCGGCGTGCCCCATAATGATCTACAAGAATGCCGGCAAAAGCTTGGCAGATACCTGAAACAAGATAAAAAATGGTCAGAATGGATCCCAGTTCGACATAGCTGACATTAAAATGATCATGCAGAAGGGGAAAAAGCGGCGGCAGGCTCAATTGAAAGAAATGGCTGGTAAAATGCGCTGAGCCAATCAATCCCATAATGAGGGAATCTCGTTTCAGCGAATTGTTCGGATCTAAAGGGGTGGTCACAAAGGCCTGCTTTCACATGAGGCCCTTATTTAACTTACGGAACTGGCTCTTTCAACTCAGATTCCTTGGCAGGCACTTGATGACCGCTCATTTCAGCGCCTGCATTAGCGGCAAGAGGTAAAAAGGAGAAAAGGGAGAGTAGAGGAAGGAGGCTGAGGCCAACATAAACGGGCCAGAAGTCATGAGCGCTGAGTACGTCTTGGCCGCGGAGCGAGAGAGAAATATTGAGGCCCATGGCACCAACAGCGACGCCAAGGCTGAGCGTCAGCTGCTGCATCATATTATAAAAAGTATTAGCGCGGCTGATGAGGTGTGAAGGGATATCAGCAAAAGCGATTGTATTGAGAGCAGTAAATTGCAGAGAGCGGAAAAACCCACCAATCAAAAGGAAGATAAAAATAACACTGTGCGGTGTTGTGGTGGCTAACAAAGCGCAGCCGGCAATGAAAAAACTATTGATGAAGCCATTGAGAAGTAGAACGGGCCGAAAACGAAGGGTGCGAATAATCTGTGTAGCGATAATTTTCATGAGAATGGCGCCAGCCGCACCAGCAAAAGTCAAAAGCCCAGATGTGGCAGGGTTCATACCAAACCCATATTGCAGAGTAAGCGGCAATAAAAAGGGGAGAGCGCCAATGGCGATGCGCGTTAAAGAGCCACCCAGAACAGACGCACGAAAGGTTGGGTATTTAAGGAGGCTCAGATCAATAATTGGGTGTTCAATCCGCTTATAGTGCCAGAGATAAAGGCCAAAACAGATGGCCCCACCTAAAAGGAAGGCGCCGGCAATAGCATCTGATATCAAATGACGGCCTAAAGTCTCAAAGCCGAACATCAATCCGCCTAAACAGAGAGCCATCAAAAAGAAGCCTCTTTGATCAAGCGGCTCGCGTGCGCGACCTTTGATATTGTCGACATAACGGGTGGCAAGAAAAAGACCTAAAAGACCGATTGGAATATTGACGTAAAATATCCACTCCCAGGACGCATAGGTCACAATTAAACCGCCGAGAGGAGGTCCAAGAATGGGGCCAATCATGGCGGGCGCTGCAACCCAAGCCATAGCATCAACAAGTTGTGATTTCGGAACGGTGCGCAAAAGAACGAGACGGCCTACGGGAACCATCAGAGCGCCACCTGCACCCTGCAACATGCGTGAAAGCACTAAAGATAAAAGGTCGTGGGATAATCCACAGGCAATTGAGCCCAACATAAAAACAATAATCGCTGCACGGAAAATGGTGCGGGCCCCAAGCCGATCAGCAAGCCAGCCGCTGAGAGGAATAAAAACGGCGAGGCTTAACATATAAGAGGTGATGGCAAGATTAAGGTGCAGAGGATCTGTATTCAGAGAACGCGAGATCGATGGCAGGGCTGTTGCAATTATCGATCCATCCAGCTGCTCCATAAAGAGCGCGCAGGCGACGATGAGCGGTGTGATAATAGAACGTGCAGGTGAAAGTGATTTTGTCGTCATTTGCTTAAGAAATCAGCCCTGTATTGCCTGCTGTGATGAAGGCCCTTAATCTAACAGTTGAATCAGTGAAAGCGAAGATTGTGAAACAGCGCATTTCCTTGGGTATCAAGCTCGGTCTGCCACGTCATCAGGCAGCGCAACTGGCTAAATTGACCTCACCTGAGAAGGTGCAGGATTTTATCAATGACATCCCCATTAATTTCGAGCCGGGTGGTGATACCTGCCTTTCGGTTACAGAAGTTTTGCGTCAAAGACGTGCGCATTGCATTGAAGCAGCTTTTACAGCGGCCTGTGCTTTCTGGATCAATGGTTCGCCACCCTTGGTTATGGATATGCAAGCTAAAGGTGATTGCGATCATGTCATCGCTGTTTTTAAGCATAAGGGCTGTTGGGGTGCGATTTCTAAAAGCAATCACGTGTGGTTGCGTTGGCGTGATCCCGTCTATCGCAACTTACGCGAGTTGGCGATGTCCTATTTTCATGAATATGTGTCAGGACAATCTAAAACACTGACCGCTTATTCAGTCGCATGTGATTTACGACGCTTCGATACGAAGTTATGGATTTCTAATAGAGATGATTGTTGGGATGTTGCGGCTGCTCTCGATGGCATACGTCATTATAAACTCGTCACAGCACAACAAGCAAAAAATCTTCGCCATCGTGACTCTGTCGAAATTCGCGCGGGTGATATTTTGCAGTACAAAGCTCCCAATAAAAAAGCCGCAAAGATGTATTGAGTTTATAAGTCCGAACCACATCTCTTTTTTATGAAAAACTTGCTGAAGTGTTCTCCTGAAAAATTATCTTACAGGAGAGTCAAATGGCTGATTTAGGTTTTGGACGTGGTTTATTACTTTGGATGCTCGGCATTCCGTTGCCAATCGTTCTTCTGCTTGCCTTGTTCTGGCGCTAAAGGAACATCAAATGGCAACCATCGTTCCTCCCACATCTGATCAATATGTTGTGCAAGATCATGTGCATTATCACCCAAAGCCCGCCATTTCATGGGCAGCTATTATGGGTGGTGTTTTTGCGACCTTAGCAACAACTCTTGTTCTCACAGTATTAGGTGCGGGCCTTGGTTTTGCCATTCGACCTGATTTTGATAGTGACACGGCTAAAGGTATCGCTGCTGCTTCCATCATCTGGATGGTTGTTGTGCAATGGATAGCAGCTTCAATTGGTGGGTATCTTGCAGGCCGCCTTCGTACCCGTTGGTTGAATGTCCATAATCATGAAGTTTATTTCCGTGACACTGCGCATGGTTTTATTACTTGGGCAGTTGCGACCATGATTATGGTGGCTGCCTTTACATCAGCTGGCTCGATGCTTGGAAAGCATGCGCATATTGCAACCGCAATGCATGAGCGTTCGATGAGTGCAAAGGCAACTGATGCTCAAAATAGTGCTCTCAATCCGATCGCTTATTATACAGATAGCCTCTTTCGGACCTCACCTCCCACCGTTACAGCTGGGGATCAGGAGGTTCGCGGCGAGGCTAATCGCATCCTCATGCGTGGATTTAAGGATAATTCCCTAACCGAGGAAGATAAGACCTATCTGACCCAATTGGTCATGGTACGCACTAATCTTGCTGAAACAGACGCTCGTAAACGTGTGGATGATATTGTAGCGCGCCAATCTGTCGATCAGGCACAGATACGCGAAATAGCTGATAATGCTAGGAAAATGGCCTCTATCTTATCCATTTGCTTAGCTCTTTCGCTCCTTGTGGGTGGTTTTGTGGGCAGCGCTGCCGCTGTTCTGGGTGGCAATATTCGTGACCGTCATAATTAAGGATGGGGGTTAAAACCCCCATTTTTAAAGGTTTGCCAGCCGCTTTGACTTCTAATAAACTCAGATTCGCCATATGACATAAGCGTTTTTTGGCCTTGCCAAAAATGCATAGTTGTATGCAACATTGATTTTGTTAGTCGTCCCTTCAACTCACTAAGGAATAATACAATGGCAACAGCAACCGCCCCCACAGTTACCTTGAAGCATATCTCGGCTGATTTGGCTGCGAAGTTCGATATGCCGAAGAAGCAAATGAACCAAGTCAACGAAGACCTGGTTGCTTTGATCGTTAAGAACCTCAAGAAGGGTAACCGTATTCGTATTGCTGGTCTCGGCATTCTCCAGGTTCGCAAGCGCGCTGCTCGTATGGGCCGCAATCCTGCAACAGGCGAAACCATCTCAATTCCAGCGAAGAAGAAGATCGCTTTCCGCGCAAGCAAGGAACTGAAAGAAGCAGTAGGCAAGTAAGCCAACTGCCGCTTTTCAGCGGTATTCGGAAAGAGCGGCCCTTAAAGGCCGCTCTTTTCTTTTGGGCCTATTGCCGCTATAGGCTCGGGTCTGTTTCAAGACGTGGCTGGGTTCAACCTTCGGTCATGATGTGCAGAAAACGGAGAGGTGGCCGAGTGGTTGAAGGCGCACGCCTGGAAAGTGTGTAACGGTGCAAGCCGTTCGTGAGTTCGAATCTCATCCTCTCCGCCAATTTATGGTTTCAGAGTGACGCCCCTGCACCTGAATATGTTGTTCTCCACATAAACTTTTTTGCTCCGTAATGTCTCGGAGTGTTCCCCTGCCGCACGATTTTTAGAATTACACTTAATCCTGCAGAAGCTTCACTTGCCCGGTAGATAAATTGAGGACCGCGCCGACGATTTTTATTTTGCCTTCTATGACTAAGCTTTCGACTATTCGGCTAGAGTGAGAAAGTTGATTGACCGATGCCAACACGTTGGCTTCCACGGCTCTGTTCGATCTCTCTTGGGGCGTCAGGTCGGGTATTTTTGTAATCGAAAAAATGTGCGGTTTGATACGACTCACAATGTCGTGAATATTCTCAGAAGGAATGGCCTTGGCATTATTGATGTGCTCAAGCGTAGCCTCTATCGCCCCACATTGCGTGTGCCCCATAACCATGACAAGACCGGTTCCAAAGGTGCTGGCAGCAAACTCGACGCTGCCGACCAATGATGGTGCTATGATATTGCCCGCAACGCGAATAACAAACAGATCGCCTATGTCTTGATCAAATATCGTTTCGACAGGAGCGCGAGAGTCGGAACAGCATAGAATAATCGCCTTCGGAAACTGCCCTTTTTCTGCAAAATTCTTAAGTCTTTTCAAAGAAGATCCGGTAGATTTTACGGACTGGCTAGCCAAAAACCGTTTGTTGCCAGCAATCAGCTCTTCAATAACCGTATCCGCGCTTGAAATCATTTTTACTCCACTTTATTTTTGCTGGCTGTTTACCGTATTATAAAGGTGAAATAATCCTTATCAATAAACAACCTGCCTTTTTGATAGACTTGGACGGTGTAGTTAAACATTATTCATACGCAACAAATGGTGGTGGAGAGCCAGCTCGAGGTACACCTAAGAAACCACATTGAGCCAGCCTTGGGCATCAGGCAATAATCGGAGGAGGATAATCATGAAGAAAAATACAATCTGCCTTTGGTACAATCATGATGCAGAAGAAGCTGCGCGATTTTATGCCAGCGTATTTCCTGACAGCTCTGTTGGTGCTATCTGTCGTGCGCCGGACAACTTTCCGGGTGGTAGAGCAGGCGCTGTCCTCACTGTTGATTTCACGGTGTGTGGCATAGCATGCATTGGTCTTAATGGTGGTGACATGTTCAAGCATAGCGAGGCTTTCTCTTTTCAGATAGCTACCAACGATCAAAAGGAAACCGATCTTTATTGGAATGCGATTGTTGGCAATGGTGGCACCGAGAGCCATTGTGGCTGGTGCAAAGATAAGTGGGGGATTTCCTGGCAAATTACGCCGCGTGTCTTAACAGAGGCTATGGCGCAGGGTGGCGATGTCGCAAAACGTGCGTTTCAAGCGATGTTGCCTATGGGAAAAATCGATGTTGCTCAGATCGAAGCAGCGGTGCGTGGCAAGGCGGCTTAATAGAGTTAGGACAGATAGGTATTGCTCATGAAAAACATCATCATTGCGCTTTTAGTTAGCATTATCGCTGCTTACATAACAGTAAGAGTGACAACAACGTCCGATGTACTGGCTCCAGCTGTTACACAAGAAACTGCCTTTGAGCGCGTGATGCGCACAAAAACACTGCGTTGTGGTTATGCGCCAGTAGGCTTAGCGTTGCAGAAAGATCCAAACACGGGCGCCTTATCAGGCACGGTTTATGATGTCATGGAAGCTTTGGGATCTGCGCTTGATATCAAAATAGACTGGGCTGAAGAAATCACCTTTGGTACGGCCATGACCGGTTTGCAAAGCGGCCGCTACGATGCTGTCTGCTCAAATCTTTATGCGCGCCCCAATTGGATGCCGCATGCTGAGTTAAGCGAGTCTTATCAATATGTGCCAGTTAATGCTTATGTGAAAGTTGGGGATCATCGATTTGTAACACGTGAGGCTGTCAATCGTCCTGAAGTCAAAATCGCTTATCAGGATGGCACCGTTCCTGCCTTCATTAAAAAGACGGATTTTCCTAATGCGGGGGCCTTAGCTGTGGTGGATATGGATTACAGCGACATTCTCTTAGGCGTTGCTACGGGTAAGGCTGATATTACTTTTGTTGAGCCAGCCGTTGCAGAAGATTTTATGAAGAACAATCCTGACAAAATTGAGTTAGCGGCAGCTATTAGTCCTCTCTATGTTTTTCCCATTGTACTAGCTGTCAATAAGGGGGAGCACAGCCTCAACAGCATGCTCAGTGGAGCGATCAAATACCTACAGAATAAGGACTCTATTGAAATGATCTTGAGAAAACATGAAAAATATCCCGGGATGTTCTGGCGCGCAGCGCCAACATATCTTCATCCTCAGCCCTTGAGTAAATGAGCCGTGTTTTCTTTGCTGTATTTTCTTAAGTGATTGGGTAATGATGATCAGAGTTTAATGAACCAAAAGGTGGAGTGGGATATGGAGCGGATTATTGAAAAAGGATTGTTTGCCAGCCGTTGGTTGATGGCGCCTTTTTATGTAGGTCTTGTTGGCGCTCTCCTTATTCTGCTTTATACCTTTGTCATAGAGTTGGTACACACCTTTGCTCATCTATCTGAGTTGACGCCTGATAAGGCCGTACTTGGCATTCTCTCCCTGATTGATTTATCACTCGCTGGCAATCTTTTGTTGATCGTGATTTTTTCAGGTTATGAGAATTTTGTATCCAAGTTTAATTTTACGGATCACGAAGATCGTCCTGAATGGCAGGGCACCGTTGATTTTTCGGCATTGAAGCTGAAATTAGTTGCATCGATTGTTGCTATTTCTGGTATCCATTTGCTGAAAGTCTTTATGAATGTGCGCGATATTGCGGATCGCGAAATTCAGTGGATGGTCGTTATCCATCTCGTCTTCATTTTCTCTGGCGTTATGCTGGCCCTCATGGACAAGATCTCCGTAAGCGCAAAATCATATAAGACTCACGGAAAACAATGAGTTTGGTGCGCTAGAGCCAATACGCAGGGCTCCTTATATCGCGTGCTCGGAAACTTATCGTAATTTTATACGCTTAAAGACACATTTTCCTTATGGCGTTTGCCGCCTTTGGGGGATGGGTAATGAGTAGTTTGACTGATATTGAAGATGTCATTTTAAAATCATCTGAATTAAATGAAAAAACCAGCTTTGATCCTCTGGTCAAGCCGCCTGAGAAGCGCCCTCTTGATACGCTCGTGTTCTTTGCTGGAGCGCTTGTCGTCATGGCAATGCTCTCCCTCTGTTACGTAGCGGGCGAAGTCATTCTACCAGTTTGTGTAGCGCTCTTTCTCAATTTACTCTTCCGCCCTGTCTTGCGCTTTCTTCATAAATTCCGGATACCGCGTACGATTGCAGCGGCACTCATTATCATAGCGCTACTTGGCGGTATGGTTGTTTTAGGTAAAGCTCTTTCTGGTCCCGTTGCGGAATGGGGAGAAAAACTACCCACGGCCTTACCAAAATTACAAGAACGCATACATTTTCTCATGCGTCCTGTAGCTACAATTCAAAAAACCGTCAATGCGGCTGAGAATGTGACAATCGCAAAAGATGTTGTCACACCCAAAGATACGAAGGTCTTGCCTGTAGCGATCGCACTACCAACGCCTAAGCTCTCCGATAGGCTTTTTACCAGCACGCGCGTCGTCCTCGGCGGGATTTTTGTTACTTTTTTGGTTCTGTTCTTTCTGCTTTTATCGGGCGACACTTTTTTGCATCGATTTATAGAAATTCTTCCGCGCATTCAGGATAAGAAAAAAACCTTTGAGATTTCTAATCAAGTCGAGCGGAATATTTCTGCGTATTTGATGACCATAACCATCATCAATTTTTTCGTTGGCTGCGCGACAGCACTTATTATGCATCTCTGTGGTGTTGGGGATGCTATTTTATGGGGTACAGTTGCTTTCTTTCTAAATTATGTTCCCGTATTGGGGCCTATTACAGCTGCCTGTATTTTTGTCGTCGCTGGAATGCTAGCGAATGCCTCTGTCCCTATGGCTTTTCTGCCAGCGGGACTTTATTTCCTTATTCATTTGCTTGAAGGCGAGGTCATTACACCTTTGATTGTCTCAAAGCGTTTTACCCTTAATCCAACACTCGTCATCCTCATGCTTATATTTTGGTATTGGATGTGGGGCGTAGCAGGGGCCATCTTGGCCACACCGATGTTGGCCATCTTTAAAATCATTTGTGATCACACAACACGCCTTAAGCCCATCGGTCATCTTATTGAGGGCTGAAGGTAGCGGCTACAAGCAGTTTTAAAGTTTGACGACGGGCTCAAAGCCCCCATAGATCAGGCGCTTGCCATCAAAGGGCATAGGGTTGACGTCCGGCTTGAGGCGAGGGTCATCCATAATTTTCTTCATACCCTCATCGCGCACGGCTTTTGAGGGCCAAACAACCCAAGAGAAAATCACAGTCTCATCATCTTTACGTTGTACAGCCATGGGGAAAGAAGTGAGCTTACCCTCTGGAACGTCATCACCCCAACATTCTACATATTCGAGGGCACCAAACTCTTTAAAAACTTTGCCAGCATCAGAGCAATGCTGAATATATTTTGCGCGGTTTGCGGTTGGAACGGCAGCGACAAATCCATCGACATAGCTCATAGTACACCTCGTTCTTTTGATATTGATTTATTTAGCGATCACTATATAAAAGAAAAGAGATCTGTGTCAATCATTCATCGAAAGAAATTAAAATCCCATGTCGAATACTGTGCAAGTAAAGCATAAGCGCTCCCCCCTTTTTATTATTTCTCTTTTAGGCGCACTCAGTGTTGTTAGTCCCTTTGCGATTGACATGTATTTGCCTGCTTTTTTACAGGTGGCTCAGGATTTTTCAGTCTCAACGGCGATGATACCACTCACTGTGGCTGCTTATTTTATTGGCTTGGCTTCAGGGCAGCTTTTTTATGGCCCTTTACTTGATCGCTATGGCCGTAAAAAGCCACTTACGGCTGGATTAGCTGTTTTTATTTTATCATCTGTTGGATGTGCGCTTGCACAAGATATGAACACTTTAATTTTGATGCGCTTCATTCAAGGATTGGGTGGATGTGTCGCACAAATTGCGTCGATTGCGATGGTGCGTGATTTCTTTCCGGCTAAAGATACGGCCAGGATTATCTCACGTTTAATCTTATTCATTTCTGTATCGCCAATGTTGGCGCCAAGCATTGGTAATCTCGTCATCAATCTATCAGGATGGCGCGCTGTTTTTATCATGCTGATGGTTGTCGTTATTATTATCCTCTCATTGACCACTTTCTTGCTTCCTGAAGGGCATAAGCCAGACAAAAGCATTTCTTTAAAACCTTGGCCTATCATTAAAGAATATGGGGCGATCCTCAAACATCCGCGCTTTTCCATCTATGCGATAGCGGGATCCTTTTCGTTTGCGGGACTCTTTATTTATGTAGCGGGATCACCCATCATTTTCATGGAGGGCTTTCAATTAAGTCCCGAAGCTTACAGTGGTTTGTTTGCTTTGCTGGCAACAGGCTTTATTGGCGGCAGCCAGTTGAATGTTTGGTTACTGAAAAGATTTACAAGCCAACAGCTTTTTCTCCGCGTTCTGATCATTCAAACTCTCTCAGGCTTAGCCTTTGTGATCGGCACCGTTTTGGGTTGGTACGATTTGATAGGTACGGCCGTTTTATTTTATATTTTTCTAAGTGGCGGTGGCATTGCCTATCCAAATGCGGCAGCTTTAGCCCTTACGCCTTTTACAAAGAATGTGGGGAGTGCTTCGGCACTCTTGGGCTTCATCCAATTAGGACTAGGATCCTTTATCTCAGCAGGTGTCAGCGCCGCCAATATGAGAGGCAGTCTACCCATTGTTATTATTCTCGCTGTAACAGCGATTATGGGCCTTACGATCTTACTTCTCGGCAAAAAGCGTGCAGAAGCAGCACCTCTTACAGAAGATGTGTAAGTCGTTTTAAATTGAACGGCTCGATCGTAAGGACTTAAGCGGCTCTTGGCTTATGGCCAAAGGCTTTGCGTTTGCCACCAAAATGCTTTTTGGGGCCACGGCTCGGACCAAATGGACGGCGTTCGCCATCTTGGTCACGCTTCAGGCGATCGCCGCGATGCTCACTCTTAAAGCCATCTGGACGCTCGGTGCGCTCACCTCTGTGTGGACGATCGCCGCGATACTCGCTGCGCTCACCCTGCGGCTTGCGACCTTCCGGACGTTCTGTGCGCTCACCCCGATGGGGGCGGTCACCACGATATTCGCTACGTTCGCCCTGCGGCTTACGGCCTTCAGGACGTTCTGTACGCTCACCTCTGTGTTGGCGATCACCACGATATTCACTGTGCTCACCATGGGACTTACGTTCACCCTGGGGGCGTTCACGATGTTCACCAGCTGGTTTGCGATCAGCTTGATAGGGACGATCACCTTTATAGCTTTCTGAGCGTTCGCTGCGTTCGCCTCTATGCGGGCGATCACCACGATATTCACTGCGACCATGACCACGTTCATCACGTGAGCCTGCAGGGCCGCGATGCTTTTTAAAGCGTTTTGGTCCTCTGCCATCTCTCTTAGCCTCAGGGCTATAGGAGCGAGGTTCAGGCTTATAGTCAGGATTGATCAAACGATTGATAGCCATCCATTTGCCGCGATCCGCTGGCGTGACAAAGCAGATAGCATGTCCTTCAGCACCAGCACGCGCTGTGCGGCCGATACGATGGATGTAATCTTCAGGCACTTGTGGCAAATCATAATTGATGACGTGCCGAACATGCGGGATATCAAGACCGCGTGCTGCAATGTCTGTAGCCACAAGAATACGATATTTGTTGTCGCGGAAATTAGCGATAACGCGGTCACGCTTATTTTGACGCAAATCACCATGCAGCGCATCGGCTTCATGACCATCAGCACGTAAGCGCTTGGCCATTCTTTCCGAGCCATATTTGGTTTTGGTAAAGATAATGATCGAGCCTTCGCGTTCAATCAGCTGGGCAAGCAATTGCTTATATTTACCTTCTTCAGATGTATGCACGACATCTTGTTTGATGTTGGCAACAGGTGTTGTTGTTGAGCCAACAGAAACACGCAAAGGATCACGCAGATATTTCTTGGAAAGAACAACAATGTCTTTCGGCAATGTGGCCGAGAAGAGAAGTGTCTGACGCTCTGGCGGCATATGTTTGACGATCTTTTCAATTTGGATACTAAAGCCCATATCCAACATACGATCAGTTTCATCCAAAACCAGGAAATGCGTGTCTTTTAAGTTGAGGCTCTTACGCGTCAGATGGTCATTGATACGACCAGGTGTGCCAACAATGAGGCGAGGGTGTGAGCGCAACTGGTTCAATTGCTTGAACATAGGTGCTCCACCGATCAGCAAAGCTGTGCGAATGGGGCTTTGATGACCCAAAAGCTTTTGCAAAGTGTCCATAACCTGAACGGCGAGTTCGCGCGTTGGTGTCATAACCAGAGCGCTGCCATGCGGGTTGATCATCAGTTTGGCAACAAGGGGAATGCCAAACGCACCTGTTTTGCCGGTACCTGTTTGAGCGGTACCCAGAATATCTTTGCCTTCCAGCGCGGCCGGGATGGACTGCGCCTGAATAGGCGTGGGTGTATTGAATTTAAGTTTCTCAAGTGCCAGCATCAATGGCTGTGGCAGGTTGAGCGATAAGAAATTATCCATAGCATACCTGTAAGCGAGCAAGCGGCGCTATGGCGTTAAGCCATAGCCCGCTACTCAAAAAATGAAAAAGGATTAAAAACGTTTAGTTTTTAAGCGGCTTTATCAAGGACCTGCAGATTTGCTGCAGATGTTTTACCCTTGTTTGTCGCGAGATCATAGCTTACGCGTTGACCTTCGTTCAGGGTTGTAAGGCCGGCGCGTTCAACTGCGCTGATGTGAACAAACACATCGCCGCCGCCTTCTTCAGGCTGAATGAAACCGAAACCTTTGGTTGAATTAAACCATTTAACTGTACCTACTGACATTGTCGTCTCCTCGTCTACGTTGTGATTACTTCATCATGAAGTAACCGTTTCAAGAGCTCCCTTTCCCTCGGATCTAAGTCCGGTGGTCACTCTTAATCAAACGCTTCGGATCAACAACAAGGGTAGATCAGATATGTGTCTTATGAAGGACACGCCGTCAGTGACGGTTAGCAAAAGCAAAGAGTAGTAAAAAAGCTGGGCGCACCATACAGGTTTCCACAGCAAATACAATGATCGCTTTGTTTTCGGGCTGTTTTTACTGCTAACACCTTCTATGCTAACCTGAATTCAGTTTAGAGCATGGCGGGTTTTTCATGGTTCAAATGAGCAAAAGCAGACTTGAGGCTTTCAGTGATGGCGTTATTGCCATCATCATTACCATCATGGTTTTAGAGATGAAGGTGCCGCATGGCGCTGATTTTGCGGCGCTCGCTCCTTTATGGCCTGTGTTTTTGGGCTACATCTTGAGCTTTCTTTATGTCGGCATTTATTGGAATAATCATCATCACATGCTGCATGCCGCCCATCATGTTACAGGTACCGTTCTATGGGCCAATCTACATTTGCTTTTCTGGCTTTCACTCATACCTTTTTCAACGGGGTGGATGGGGGAAAACCATTTTGCGCCACTGCCGAGTGCACTCTATGGCTGCAATCTTTTGATGGCAGCGGCGGCCTATTGGATTTTACAGACAACGATTATTTGTGCTGAGAGAGATACATCCATTTTAGCGCGTGCTGTTGGTAAAAATATCAAAGAGAAAATGTCACTTGTTCTATATCTATCAGGCATTGTTTCAGCTTTTTATTTTGATTGGACTGCCCAGATCTCGTATTTGGTCGTCGCCTTAATGTGGATTATTCCTGACGCGCGTATCGAACAGGCTCTTGAGAAAAAGAGATCAAAAGTATGAAGTGGTTTAAATTAAAGAAAAAGACTTTTTGGGATTTAGCAATCGCTCTTACTTTGGCGGGCGCCTTTGTTTTCTTTTTGTCGGGCGCCGAGCGCCTAACAAGCGATATTGCGACACGTATTCGCTACGCGTTACGTGATGGTGCAGGAACGCTTGCGCTTGTATCAGATAAGGCGCGCGCTTTTAGTGTTCGTCCGAATGTCTGGCCGGATAACTGTAAGAATGCAAAAGGCTATAGAATTGTGATCTCACCTTACAAGGGTAACAAGCAGGTCGAATCCGCTGACATCAATGTCTATTGCCATGGTGGTCGCCAATTTTACACAGGAACAGAATTGATTGTTCGTAAGAAAATGTCGGTCGAAAAGAGTGGCGAAGAGGCGGTTATTTTCATTTTAGGAAAGACTGAAAAAGGCACCGAAATTTTGAGCCTTGAATAGGGCCTCTAGAATCAGAAAAGACTCAATCATTTCAAGGCTGAAACGAATGCGTCGCAACTATTAATATGCATGTAAAATTGGCATTGCTTTCAAGCTGATTTACGTTAAAAATCAATAAATTAGACGAAAATAATGCTGTTAAGTTTGATTCATGGGTTAAGAGCTATTATATTACTCATATAGAAGAAGTGACGAAATTACCGGAGTGATTTGATGACGCAGAATAGTTCAGATACACGTGCTTCACGTTCCCAGCTTAAGGGAATGCAAATCACAGCAGCCAATGGGCTTGCTGATAATGATGAAGCATTATCTGCAACACCTACGCCTAACTCTGTTGTTGGTATCTCAGCTGTTAATTTAACTTTTGCGCCAACCACAATGCGCAACATTATCTTGCCCGTGAATGCGGACAATAATGACAGAGGTTATCGTGTTGAGCGCGACGAGGGCCTGAAGGCCGCTCTTACCGGCGCTATTTTAACAGATCGCAAAGAGCCTGCTAAGTTTGGTGATTATTATGACATCTGGCTTGCGGGTGTCGAAAGCCTCAAATCTTATGGCCGCACAAGTGCTGAGCGTCTTGCTGAAACCATTGAGCGCGCTGACATCATCCCTGAAACAGTGCGTAAGGGTGCGGCGCGTAGTGTGCGTCGTTTTGCAAGTCGTGCGTTCAAGCCGAGCGGACAGTATCTTGTCGATTTAGCTCAGCATGAAAGCGGTACCAACGATTTTGCAGCTCCTTCAACTTCGTCAGCCAGAGGTCGTTATCAGTTTTTACGTGCAACATGGCTTGGCGTTGTTCATGCGCATGGCAAAGAGCATGGCGGTCAATTAGCTTGGGCTGCTGAACATATTAGGCGCACGAAAGACGGCTACGTTGTTACGGATCGTCGCTATCTTCAGCAAATTCTCGATATGCGTCTTGATCCAAAATATTCGACGCCCATGGCGACAGCCTTTACAGCAGATAATGCTGCCACTGTGCAGCGTTTGTTGGGCGGACGACAGCTCTCTAATACAGATCTTTATATGGCCCATTTCCTTGGCGCTGGAACAGCTGCACGTTTTATTCGTGAAATGGAAAGAAATCCAAATGCTATCGCTGCTAATGATTTGAGCAGAGCAGCTAGGGCAAATCGCTGGGTATTTTATAGTAAGACCACAGGTGCGCGTACCTATAGAGAAGTTTACGAGCATCTCGGCAAAGATTTTACGCCATCTGATATGCGTGTTGCAGATGCTGCCCCCTCGCGTGGTCGGGGTCGTACGCATACGCGCGGCGACGAGGCACACCCAACTGGTTAATGTGGATTGATCATGGCTGATGTTCCTGAGCAAAAAAGTGATGCCGCTCTTCAAGAGCAGGCCGATAAAGCTCTCGGTGAATTGAGAGAGGGCCTTGCTAAATCACAAAAAACCAATGACCCAACAAGCCTCAGCTTTAACAATCCTAATTCGGCTTTCTCTCCGTTTTGGCTAGCGGCTCTCAAAGGGCCAACTGTAGCTTTCACGACAACGCCAGCGGGTATAACGCCTGACACTTTCTCAAATCCATTCCGGTCTGGACCTGTCAATCCAAATTATGTTGATCCGAATGCCAGTATTTTTGCCAGCGCTGCAACAAACTTCCTCGACAGAAATGCGCATACGCGCTCACAAGGTCTCTGCGCAAAATATGTGCGTCTCGCATGTGCTGAAGCTGGCATCAATTTTTATAACAATCCGCGCTCAGCAAAGGGATATATTCCCTATCTTGATAATCGTAACGACTTTAATCGTGTCGAGGGTTGGTCACAGGCGAGTGCTCAAAAAGGCGATATCGTTGTATTCAGGGCTGTACCTGGCCATCCTCACGGGCATATTCAAATTTGTATGGGCCGTGATGAGAAGGGGCAACCGATCTGGTGCTCTGACTTTAAGCAAAAAGGTTTTCTTGTAAGTTCAGCTTATCAGGGCGGCAGCTACGCTGTTTATCGCCATAATGGTCAAACGGCACAAGCGCCACTTCCAGCAGGTCCTAGCGGTCCGAACCGCTCGCGTTTAGCGGCTGATGCGCGTCGGGCTCCAGCCTATCAGGCTCCACAAACAACAGCACCTGCAGCTGCAAAACCAGCCGCAGCACCAGGTGCTACAAGAGTGGCCGCAAGATCAGGGCCGCCGCAAGGGCAGCAACCCAAGGCCCATCCACGGCCATCGCCGCTTCCGAGCGTTTAAGCGAGCGTTTAACTTGCCTTCTTTTTGGCAGCTTTTGGTGTCGTGCGTAGGATATTCTTTTTGATATCCACAATCTGCTTGCGCTCACCATAGACACGTAAATTCTCATTGGCGCGCGCAAGGGCTTCTTCTCTACGACCCGTCTCGATCAATGTGCGGATTTCGCCTTCGGCAAACCCAACATTATCGGGATATTTCGAGAGACCTTGCTGATAGATGGCAAGCGCCATATCGGGCTGCTTAATTTTACGATAGGCGTGAGCAGCGGCTACCAAAACATAATCAGGCTGATCGCCTTCAGGGAGGCTTTTAAAGAGCGAGACCACTTGTTCATCGTGTTTGCCAGCCCAATCAAGAACAGCCAAGTAATCACGGGTTATGCTGACATCATCAGGATACATGCTGTGCATATCTTGCAGCATAGCAAGGGCTTCGGGGTAGCGTTTGGCGCGCGCCATTTCAACGGCTTTTTGCTGATCACGACGTAGAATAGATTCTAAAATATCGCGCTTCGCTTCAACTATTTCAGGACGATCACCATTTTTGCTTAAATCTTCGCTGACTTTGGCTAAAGCATTATCGAGCTCGCCCTTATCTGCAAGGCAGCGTGCTTCACCTTCAATAAAAACAACATCATTGGGATAGTCTTGCTGGCCTGTGCGATAAACAGCGAGAGCTTTGTCGGTTTCATTTAATTGACGATATGAGTGACCAACAGACGCCAATACATAATTGGGTTTCTTGAAGGCAGTTTTTTCATAAAGCTCAATGGATTCTTTATTTTGGCCAGCCCAACCTAAAACGGCGATGTAATCGCTGACGATACCAGGGTTGTTGGTGTTCTTTTCATAAAGACGTTTATAGATTGTAAGAGCTTCTTCATATTTGCCATCGCGCGCCAATTTTGCAGCTTGATCTTGTTCAGTGAGCGGTTGGCGCGGAATGGCATTGAACCAATCTACGATCTTTGTCCAAATTGATTTTTTCTGGGTTTGCTCGGCGGATTGTGTTTGTGCTTCGGCGCGATTTGAAAACTGTGGAGTACTAAAACTAATGATTATAAGTGATGCGCAAAGTAGTGCGCGTGATGTGATTTTCATAATGTAATCCTTCCCAGAGAACTGAAGACTTTTATAGCTGTCTTTTTGTGAGGCGCAAATATGCAAGAAGGCATCTTTTGAAGGATTAACTGCATTTCTAATGGGTTTTTTATACCTAGCTCTATGCAGGGTAGGGATGCTTGGCGTAGGCTCAAAGAGAGGTGCTTCATGAAGCGATTAGCTTTTTACATGCTGGCTGTTCTGGTTATGACAGCCATGCCAGCCGCTGCCGCTGATATGTCCATTATGGTTCCTAATGTGGAATCTGATAAAGGCGTTGTTCGGACCTTTATCTGCTCATCTGATGAGTTTTTAGGGGATACCTGTGCTTACAAAAAGGCAGCACCAGCAAAAACTGGACCCATGAAATTTCTGATTAAAAATGTGCCTATCGGCACCTATGCCATCGAGATTTATCATGATGAGAATGAAAACGGCAAAATCGATTTCGGTTTTCTTGGTGTATTGCCGGCCGAAGCTTATGGATTTAGTAGACTTGGGGCGATCTACTCAGAGCCCCAATTTACCGAGGCTGCTTTTGAGGTTGAAGGCCAACAGATGGCATTCACGATACCTCTGCACTATCCTTAGCTGAGGTTTTCTCGCCAAAAGTGAGAGAATCGGCCCTTATTTTGAGGCCAGGTAGGTCTCGAGAAGAGCGGTAATTTTATTGCTTTTTCTAAAGCCCCTAGGCCTGCCTCTAAGCCTCCTAAGCCCCCATTTACAAGCTTATTTAGTGTTTCAGCTCACGAAGTGCGCAAAATAAGGGAACTAATAAAGTTAACCTCTAAACCAGCTTCTTTTTGAGTGGTAAGAAATTAACTCTAGCGGCCTGTGGATATCTGAAATTAACTATAAAAAACTCGTGTGAATCCTGCATGCAAGGCTTGTCATTGCAGTGTTCAGAGTGCATACATTGCACCCGGCTATTGCGCCGAAAACTTGGAGGTTCTTATGAAGAAATTTCTTTCTCTCGCAGCTTTGCTGCTTTTGGCATTCGCTGGTTCAGCTCAGGCTGCAACTATCGAAGTCATCCTTGGCAACACAAGCGTTGACAAGACATATGGCGTAGGTGGTTCAATCCCTACTCCAAATATCGATCTTTCGACCTACGGCGGTCTGGTTTTGACGAACTCAGTCATCGTTAACCCAGCATCTTCATTGGCAGGCCAATATGCTCAGCCAACGGGTCCAATTTATCAAAATAACTATCTGTCCGTATTTGGCGGTGGCAACACAATCTTCACTTTGGCTCCAAACCAAAGCAGCTTTGGTTTCACCTGGGGTACGATTGATACATACAACGCTTTGCTTTTGACCGATTCACGCGGCGTTGTTTACACCATCACTGGTGCTGAAGTTCTCAGCAACATCGTTGGTTCAATCAACGGTACAACACAAACAGACATCAACTTCTTGTCTCCTCTGGCCCGTATCATTTCGGCTCAGTTGATCAGCACACAGAACTCATTTGAAGCTGCCAATTTCTCACAATTGGTAGGTTCAGCAGTTCCATTGCCAGCTGCTTTGCCATTGTTCGGCATGGGCTTGCTGGGTTTGGCAGCGCTTCGTCGCCGTCAAGCTGCTAAAGCTTAATATCTAGTTTTCCAAGTTTAAATCGCGGGCCCAAAAGGCCCGCGATTTTTTTTGCCTAAAATCTGTGATCCATATCAATTGTTCTCACCATATACAAAAAATACAGTGGATTGGTGTGAGGCATATTTGAAAATTATACGTATCTCCTTAAGAGGTGTTGCACACAGCGACATCACCCGGAGACACTTATGAAACAGACCCTATTGGTTGCGGCACTTCTATTGATTGGCTCAGCAACATCTGCAAAAGCAGCTACAATTCAAATTGATCTTGGCGCCACAGCGCTTGACGTCAATTACAGCATTACTGGCGTAGCTATCTCCCCGAACATTGATATTTCAATGCTTGGTTCGGCTTTAGTCAGAACCAATGCTTTTATTATTGATCCACCTGTTACTGTTATTAGCCATTACATAAAGCCAAGCGGCTCCCTCTACGGCGACAATTACCTGGCTGTTAAAGGTGTGCCGACAGTTGGTTCTGCCGTTTTCTCTTTATCTAGCCTATCCAACAATTACGATAATTTTGGCTTTACCTGGGGCACGATCGATCATTACAACACGCTGCTGCTGACGGATTCGCGGGGCGTAACTTACAGTGTGACAGGCTCCGACATCTTGGCTCTGATTTCAGGGTCTATTGCTGGTACTACGCAATCTGATGTCAACTTCACCACCAAAATGGGTACAATTATTACGGCCGCTTTCCTTAGCACAGAGAACTCATTTGAAGTCGGCAACTTTGCAGCGCATATGCCTTTGCCAGCTGCTTTGCCCCTCTTTGGAATGGGATTGCTAGGCTTGGCAGCACTTCGCCGCAGCCAAGGTAAAGCCTAAACCGTTTAAGCTTAGAGGCCAGCGAGTAACTTCCTGGCCTCATCAAGACCAGGATAGTCAGCTCCAGCCACCGTTGCTTGCTGGAGCTGTGTTTTAGCTTCAGCGTCTTTGCCGGCTTTGGCGAGGATCGCTCCATAATGATAGCGCAGCTGTGGGGGTGCTTTCGCATCAAGCCCTATGGCTCTTTCAATCATTGTTAGGGCTTGAGGGATGTTATCTTGACGATAATAGACCCAAGCAAGTGTATCCATCAAAATGGCGTTCTGCGTAGCTATAAAGCGCTCTGCGATCAGGCGTGCCTTCTCCAGCAGTTCCTTATCCGTATATTTATAATCCGCAACGATGGCGGCATAGTTATTAGCCACTGGCGTTAATTCAGGATTTTGCTTGAGGATGGCATCATACGTAGAAAGCGCGTCATCATAACGGCCAACGCGCGTATAGATTTCGCCTTGCATGACGGGAGCGCGTAAATCACCTGGCGCTAATGTGGCTGCTTTTTTAAGAAGGTCGAGAGCCGGATCATATTTCTTATCAGCTACGTAAATTTTAGCGCGCTGCAAGAAGGCCTCGGGACGTTCGGGGCTGGCGGCGATAGCGGCATCATAAGATGCAGCAGCCAAATCTTGCTTATTCACGAGCAGATAAACGTCACCCAAAACATTATGCACAAAGGCAGATTTTTCTTTTAATCCTTCAAGATACTGCACGGCTGTATCTAGGCGGTTCTGGCGCTTATAGGCATCAATAAGAGCAAGCAGGGCGCGCTGGCCAAGCTGGGATGACGCATTATCCGTTATAACTTGCGTGTAATTTGTAATGGCTTCATCTGTTTTGCCATTATGATCAGCGAGTTGGCCGCGGAGGAAGAGGGCAACCATATGCTGGCCTTCAAGGGCATCAAGATTGTCGATGGCTTTTGCGGCTGTTTCCCAATCTTTCGTATCAATCGCGATACGTGCGGTTGTTTCCCAAACAGGTGGGTATTTAGGCTCAGCCTTGGTTGCAAGGAAGAGTATGCTCATAGCGTGCTTTGAATCGCCATTGGTATGATAAAGCTGAGCTAAGCGGACTTGGGCAGCATAATCCAAGGGGTCGAGATCGGTATATTGATTGAGTGTTTCAATAGCCAGGTCATTATGACCTTGCACATAATGCACTTCGCTTAAAAGCTTGATGGCTTCCTTAGTTTTAGGCCGGTCGCGCAAAATACTGCGTAGATCCAAAATAGCTTTTTCATAGAGGCCTTGATCATACGTCATGCGGGCGCGAATAAAGAGCGCGTCTAAGTTATTTTGATCATGGCTTAAGACTTCAGTCGTTAATTTCTCAGCTTCAGCACGGTTTCCCTTAGCATAATAAATACGGGCTAAAGTCGTGCGGGCATTGAGGCCTTCTTTATCAAAGTTGTTTTTCGATACAACATCATTCAAAAGCGCCACAGCTTTATCAAAATTATTATGACTGATGTAAAGATCGGCAAGCCAGCCTGTTACTTCATTATGATCTGAATACTCAGTTTGATAGGCTTTGATTTCTTTTTCAGCAGCGTCTAATCCACGCGTTGTTGCGAGGAACAGCACCAATTGATGCTTTAACTCCCAATCATCAGGCAGTTTTTTGGTGCCATCACGTAGTACGGCTTCAGCTTCATTAATCTTGCCGGCTTTGATGTAAATCTCAGCTAGACGTAACCGGTAGCGCGTTTCTGTAGGTGCTAATTTAAAGATTGTTTCATAGGCATCAGCCAGTTTTGGCCAATCGTTTGCTTTCTGATAAAGCCCTGCTTTTAATACAGCGAGAGGTAGATTTTTGGGGTTGCGGCTAATGCCATCTTCGATTGTGGCAATAGCTTTCGCGTCATCACCTTTTTGAACAAAAATGCCCGCCAGGACAGAAAAGGCCGTCACATTGGCTGGATCTTTTGAGAGTGCAAAGCGAGCTTCTTTCTCAGCACCATCTGTATCTTTAGCGCGTAGTAAAATCGCAGCATTGAGGGCGTGAGCTTCAGCATTATTGGGATCATCAGCGAGAACCATGCCGATACGTTTCTTGGCCTCATTTTCTTGGCTACCGGCAATGTAATAGCCGGCTAGTTTTAAGAGAGCGGGATGGAAATGCGCATCCTGCTGCTCGGTGCGCGTAAATATAATATAGGCATTCCGGAAGTTGCCTTCGGCTTCATCGACCAGGCCGATACGAAACAGAGGTTCAGGATTTAGCGGCTTAAGCTTAAGCGCATTTTTATATTCAACGCGTGCTTTGGCATATTGTTGATCTTCAAAGAGCTCATTGCCACGTTTAATGTGGCGAGCTTCTTTTTCCTCAGGACTGCTACAAGCAGTGATTGTAAGAAGGATGCAGAGTAAGGCGGTGGTTGATTTTAACTGGCGCAGCGTCATGGGGACCATACAGTGATAGAGCGCTAAAGGGAGGCGTTAGGCTAACCCAGAAGCTTACGGTACGGCAACCGGATTAAGCGTAGGTCCAGGAATAAAGGCTTTTATTTCTGGGTAGGCTACAGCGATAAAATCATGCATGCGCCGTTCAGCTGTGGCTTCGTCTTCCCCACGACTAATAGGTGTCACCAGGCGGATGAGAGCACCGTCTGTACGGTGCATAATCATAGAATCCCACAATAAGTACCATTTAGCGCTATAGGTCTCTGTGAGCTCGCGGCCGCGTTCATCAAACCAATAATAGACCAGCTGGCCTTCATTGCCGCGCCGCACAATAAGGCGGGTGAGTTTTAAGTTTTTGCCATTGGCTAAAGGTACAGCCTCAACCCTGCTTTTCTCAATTTCCCAGCCGCCGCCTGGAATGCAGTTGGAAGGTGAATGCGTTGTGACGCCAACACGCTGGCTGGCATAATAAGCGATATAAAGATTAACTGGATTACTATCTTCGGCCTTTTGGTAGTTGGCAATCCAGTAATCGCTTAGCTTGAGAACCTGTAAAACTTCAGATGTAATGTTGTCTTGCCGTCCTTGCCATTCGCCAAGCGTCAAAGGAAAGGATGAGAGAGGTTTATGGGATGGTATAATTTCGGGCCATTGACGAATATAGCCTGTGCCAAATAATCCAGCCAAAAACATACTCATAAGAAGGGCTGCAATCGCAGGTGTTTTGCGATTGATGGTAGCACCAAAGACTGTACCGCGCGGTAAACTCATATAGTCAAAATTGAAAGAGCCGCGCGATCCTATGTGTTGCAGCAGCATAATTTCTAGCATGAGAATAAAGAGGCATACGATAAAGACGCTCCAGCCTTCAAAGGCATGGATAAATCCTTCAGCCATCTCAATGCCCCATTTATTTACGGTAAGGCCGATAATGGTGATGCGAAGAGCATTGAGGCCAATCGTAATGGGGATCGTTGAGAGGAAAATAACCCAGCGCTTCCAAATTTTATCCTTCATGAGGAAGGCAATAAGATAGCCAAAGCTCATGAGGGGAAAAAGATAACGAAGGCCACTGCAAGCATCGACGACTTGAAGCTGATAGCCACCGAGATCAATAACATTGCCTTCGCGGTAAACTGAGACGCCCATAAGATCGAGGGGCCAAACACCCCAGCTTGATGAGATCAGCTGTAGTTTTTGTGACAAAGTTGCTTGTACGAGATGCGGTAAGGGAATGGCAAAGATAAGGTAGAGAAGGGCGGGGGCCACAACCCAGGTAGCTTTGCGCCCCATAAAAGCGAGGCAGAGACCCGTAATCTCAAGGATTAATCCATATTGGGCTGTCATGCCGAAAGCTGAGAGCTCGGTCACAAGCTGTAAAAAGGCCCCCATGGCTATAAAAACAAAACCTAGCCAGGAGGGGCGTAGGGGAGGTTTAGCTTCTATAAGCCTATGCCAGCCGAGAAGCAGAGCTACAAAAGGAATGAGGAGGCCATGGCTATACTCATCTGATTGCCAGGCCGCCCAGATATCTAACAAAGCTTGTTTCTGAGCAAACAAAATGGCGGCCAAGGCCAGTAGAATACCCGCAATTAAAAATACACGATTTTCTCTGTCGGTCGTGGCCATTAGCTTCTCAGGTTGGCTTGTAGAGCTTTAGTAGATAAAGGACAGTAACTGATATTGACGTCAAAGGATACCATAGCCAAAAACCAGGGTCTCTGCGCGTAAGACCTTTAAGTTCTTGAGACCAGGGTCGAGTTCCTTTTATGAACCAACGTATGCTGAAGAATGCAAAACGTTGCCGTGCATTCTTTATGACAGACTGAATATGTTGCTTATTGGATCCTGCTAGCTGAAGGGCTGAAATCAGATAATAGGCGGCCAAAATATCGGCCATATGACGGCGAAGATGTCCCTCATCGTTCCAGCCAAAGGTGCTGTAGTAAATATTGATGCCTTTACCGCATGTTGCCCAGGGTTTGGTTGAAAAGCAGAGTTTCTTTGAACACAAAATAAGTTGAAGTAGAAACAAGAAGTCTTCGCCCGATGATTTAAGGGCGCTCTCAAATTTAGCATCCGGATTTATTAAGCGCCTGTAAATGACGGTCGATATTTGTGCCGTAAATTTGCGCAGAAAGTAACTAAAGAGATAGTCCTTATCAACCTCAAAAAGATGACGCCCGATCTCTTGAAGATGTGATTTTGCTGTTGGTGGGGGAAAGCCGATGTAATCAAAATGTGATGCATGATGCTCATCACGGCTATGATCTGTGAAATAGAAATCGTAACCCTGTTCCAGAACCTGTAACGCCGTTGCGATGTGCAACTTCTTCCAATAATCGTCAGAATCTAAAAAGGCTACATAGTCAGTTTCATCGCCAATATTTTTGAGGCCTGTATCTCGCGCAGCGCCCACGCCACCATTTTTTTGTTTAACGGTGATTAAGGAAATTGATGGTGGAAAGGTTAATCCTTCTGTTTCCGGCTCGATTGGTGATGGTGACTCATCATCAACAACAACAACCTTAATCAATACATCGGCTGGCAAGTCCTGCTCTATGATCGATTGAAGCGCTCTCTTAAGAATGCCGCGCTCCCTTTGAAAGTAGGGTATGACGACTGACACTTGTGTCACGGTGAGGTCCTTTGCAAACAGTTATCTTTTAGGTAAGGCGCGTTTGAATATTTTCTGCATCATATATTTTATAAAATCATAATCTTTTGCTATGGCTCCTCGGCCATCTGGAAAACATGCAACTGTAACGATTGATATTGTATAGGACAATATACATCCACCAATCAAAAGGGACCATGGTCCTAAAGAACTTGCGTAGCGCAATTCCTTGATAAGAATGTAGGCAATAATACCGCCTACGATTTGCGGTGTTACGGTTTTGACAACATCTTTAAGTTTGACGGCACCTTCACGGCAGCCGTACCACCAGTACAATGGGCTACGAAGTAGTTGAGAGATGGCCCAGGCTTGGGCAACACCAACAACCCCAAAGGGCAAGCCAACTATAAGAGCAAGGATTGTCACAACACTATCAAAAATACCCCAACGTAAATAATCAAGCGTGCGTCCTTGAGCCGTGAATAACCACCAAACTGATGAATTTATGAGTTGGGGGAGAGCAGCAAAAGAAAGGGCAACGAAAATAGGCGTAGCCTCGCTCCATTTTGAGCCCATCAATGTTTCGATTAAAATATCAGGCAAAGCGATAACCCAAACAACACCAGGCATAATCGCAAGGGTTATTGAATTAACAGTGCGCAAAAAGGTGCTGCGGAAACGTTCATTATTATCGTGCAGCCGGTACAAAATGGGTCCCACGGTGCTGCTAATCGGATTGATCATTTGTTGTAAGGGTGCCGCAACAAGTTTCGATGCACGATCGTAAAGACCTAAAGGGTGTTCACCAAGGACACGACCAATAACAATATTGTTTAAGCTACCAGCTAGAAAACTCAAAAAGTGAGCGGCGCTGACATGTAGGCCAGAGCGCATCATTTCGGGTGTTTCAGGTGCCCATGCAGGTTTTCCAGGGCGCCAGCGTACATAATACCAGACGCCAACAGTAGAAATGAGGCTGCCTACAGCAAGTCCTGCATATAGCGCCCAATACCCACCCCATATATACGCCCATATAATAGAAACGATTAGGGCCACGATCATAGATGTAATGTTTAAGATGGCATTAGAACGAAATTGCATTTTTCGTACCATGATGGCGCCATGCAGGCTGCCAAAACCACCCAATGCAACTAAAACCGCTAAAGCAATTGTTAGATGAGTGGTTCGAGAATCTTTATAAAACCAACCAACAGCTGGACTTGCTATAGCCAGCACGAGGCAAACCAGAACACCAAAAGTAACATTGACCCAGAAAAAAGAATTGAGTTGCTTGGATGTTACCTTCGGCGTTTGAATAGTAGATTGGTTGATGCCGAGATTGTTGAACATTTGGGCAAAGCTATAAATCGGTACAGCCATAGCCATGATACCGAAATCAGCCGGTTCAAGAAGTCGTGCCAAAATAATAACTGAAAAAAACTGTGTCAGAATTCTTATGACTTGAGTGGTGCCGGTAAAAGCAAAGCCGGAAGCTGCATGGCTTTTAATGTCTTGATGCGGTGGGTCAAAGTTAAAGTCTGTCATTCTGGGATTAGGCCTATGGTCAATTTGTGCGATTTATAGCGTTTTATGCTAAAAAACACATTCTTTTCGGCAGAAAAACCGCGAATTTTCTGGGTAGGTGCGCTAGATTGCCTGGCTTAAATGGCGTTCAAACGTTTGAAACTATGGCGTTTATGAGAAACATCCTAACTTTTATCATACCCGTCAGACACCAGGATAATGCAAAAAACTGGGTCTATTTGAAGCGCAATCTCGGCGAGACAATAGCCTCGATTGCGCAACAAAAAGTAGGCGGTTGGCAAGCTATTATCGTTGCCAATAACGGCGCTGATTTGCCTGCTATGCCGCCTGGTTTTACTGTTAAACGCGTCGACTTTCCGCCCAATCAAATGCATGAGTTAGGGCAAAACAATCGCGAAGATTTTTATGAAGCTGTGCGCCTTGATAAAGGCCGCCGTATTCTTGCCGGTATGTTGGCTGCAGGCGAGGCGGGACACTTAATGGTCGTCGATGATGATGACTTTATAAGCTGTAACCTGACTGGTTTTGTTGCATCGAACCCACAGGCTTATGGATGGTATTTCCGGGACGGTTATGTGTGGAGTGGTGGTGATATGCTTTATCACTATGGGGATTTCTCACGCCTCTGTGGCACATCTCATATCGTCCGGTCTGATCTTTATAAATTACCCGCTCGGTTTGAAGATGCGACGGACGCTTACATCAAGCGTACGCTGGGCAGCCATATTTTTTTGGAAGATGATCTTAAGGCCGCTGGAACGCCACTGGTTCCCTTGCCCTTTGCCGGAACTATTTACAGAACGGGTCATCAGGAATCGCACAGCCAATCCAACAGCATCATCAAGCATTTTTTATGGACAGATGCCACCAAGCGTAATCCGCTGCGGTTGTTACGGCGTTTGCTGCGTTTACGGTTTAGAACAAACGGAATTAAGCAGGAATTTGCCTGCATTTCCTAAGTAAGGACGTCATTATGCCGAACAATGAAGCTATAAAGGTTCTCGTCACAGGTGCGACAGGCCGTATTGGCCGTCACGTGGTTGATGAATTAAAAGCACACGGCTTTAAAATTCGCGCTGTGACAAGCCAGCCTTTATCGGCTGAGCAAAAAGCTGCAACTGATATTGAATGGCGTCAGCAAGATTTTGCCAAATCATCGGATGTCGATGCGCTTGTTGAAGGTTGTCACGCCATTCAGCATTTGGCAGCTAATCTTTGGGATATCCCTAAAATGCCGATGGCCAATGTTGAAGCAACTCGGGCATTGGGTGAGGCGGCTAATACTTATGGTGTTCGTTTCTTTGGTTTTACCAGCAGCATCACTGTCTATGGCAGTGCTAAGAGCAAAGACGTAAATGAAAACACGCCCTTGCTGACAGGTGATCGCGATGTGGCTGAAGAATATCGCGGCAATCCTTCAATAAGAGCTTATGGGCGCAGCAAGGTTCTTGGCGAGAGAGTACTCGCTGCAGCAGCTTCTAATGTGGAGTGCGTTATATTTCGGCCGACTGTTGTTGTGGATTTGCCTATTATGGTTGGCATTGCTCAACGTAATTTTCCAAAACAATTTGTCTTAGGAAGCCGTCACGAACACCACATATATGTAAAAGACGTTGCTCATGCGCTGGTCTGGTTCATGCAACGGTCTTTGGATCGCACAACACCCAAACCTGGTGTCGAGATTTTCAATTTGGCTGATGATGCGGCTTCAGCTGTAACTGGTGCAGCTATAGCGGCACGTGCTAAAGCTCTAACCGGATCACCGAAATTCCGCAGCACTTTAGGTGGGCCTGTATTCGCTTATAATCTTATAGATATGCTTACAAATAGGCGTTTTTCGCTGCGTTATCCGCTAGGAATGATGGTCTATTCCAACAAAAAACTGATGGATGCGGGTTACCGTTTTAAATATGGTCTGGACGAAGCTCAACGTCTGGCATTTGCTCCATTTGCAAGTAAGTAAAAGGTTGATGTCATGAAAGTCGCAATTGTTGGCTGTGGTTATGTAGCGGCGCTTTATGCCCAGACTTTCGTAAACCATCCTGAACTTGAGCTTGTTGGCGCCTATGACAAGATGGCTGAGCGAACAAAGGGCTTCTGCGAGTTTTTTAAAACACGTCCCTTTCAATCATTGGATGCTTTGCTGGCGGAATCGGGTGCTGAGATCATCGCCAACCTGACAAATCCTCGCGAGCATTACGCGATTACCAAAGCCTGCCTTGAAGCTGGCCGCCATGTTTATTCAGAAAAGCCACTTGGCATGACTGCAAGTGAGGCAAGGGAGTTGGTTTCTCTTGCGCAGTCACGCGGACTTAGTTTATCGGCAGCACCTTGCAATATGCTTTCTGAGGCCGTGCAGACGATGTGGAAGGTTGTGCGCGATGGTTCGCTCGGCCGCATACGCCTTATCTATGCCGAGATGGATGATGGCATGGTACCGCTTGAAGACTATCAAAGCTGGCGTACCATCAATCAAACTCAATGGCCGGCGAAGGACGAGTTCGAGATCGGTTGTACTTATGAGCATGCCGGTTATCATTTGGGCATTCTGGCACAGATTTTTGGGCCCGCACGCCGGATTTCATCTTACTCATCGTCTTTGATACCAGAAAAGGGCGCTCATCTTGGTTGTAAAATAACGACACCTGATTTTTCTGTTGGATGCCTTGAATATGATGACGGCGTAACCGCACGTCTGACCTGTAGTATCGTGGCACCTCTCGATAGATCGCTAACGATCATTGGCGAGAAGGCTCGCATTACGCTTGATGATGTTTGGAATTATGGTGGCAAACTAACCATCCAAGATACTGTTAAGCATTGGGAGCCACCAAAACGTGATTTGGTAAGCCGTGTTAAACGCCGCTTAGGAATAGAGAAGCCAAAGGTTGAAGTTCCAAAGATCGTACCTCTCGTACGCGAAGCAAATTTTGCAAAACCAGTGCGCGCAAATCCTATGGATTTCTGCCGAGGTATTGCTGAGCAATCTGCATCTATTCGAGCGGGGCGTCCTAGTCGCCTTTCAGCTGAACTTGCCGTTCACATCACGGAACTGACGGAAGCTTTGCAACATCCAGCGCAAACGCAACCGACTAAAGTGCAATCGACTTTTGCTCCGATCACGCCGATGCCATGGGCAGGTACATTTTAGGTAAAAACAATGAGTAATAACAATGTGTTGCTACCCCCTCCCTGTAATAGGGTTAGTCAAGATTATTTTTGCGATTACGTAAAACGTACCTCGCTTAGCCGCAGCCATTATGCGGTTGCCGAATGCCCCTTATCTGATGGGGATAAGGCGTGAAAATAACTTTTAACTCAGTTGTTTCTAAGTCGCCAAAATATCGAGCTGATATCGACGGTCTTCGTGCATTTCAGATTGGTGTATTGAAGAGCGGAATGATAAAGGCACTCTCGTGGAATTGAGTGCGCCAAATATGACTGATCACGCGAAAAGAAAAACTGTGCAAAAAACTTTTGGATGTGCACTGGCTGAGGCAAAATTCCGCCCCAGTGGTTTTGATTACATGCGCATATTGTTGGCACTGAGTGTCATTTTCTTCCATAGCCTGCCATTTTGCTATGGGCAGGATTACGTGATGCGTTTTTGGGAAGGGCCGGCTCGTCCTGTTCTTAAATTAATTCTTCCAATGTTTTTCATATTAAGTGGATTTCTTGTCGGTGGAAGCCTTGATCGCTCACGCACCTTGGTTAACTTTCTTGGTCTTCGCTTTATTAGAATTTATCCAGCATTAATAGTGGAGGTAGTACTATCTGCACTTCTTATAGGTGCCGCTCTTACGAGCTTACCGCTCGTAGACTATTTTTCTGCTAAAGATTTTTGGCGTTATATGTTCAATGTTACAGGTCATATTAGCTACCTGTTGCCTGGCGTTTTTGCTGACCAGCCATTCCCCAATATAGTCAACGTTCAACTTTGGACCGTTCCGTACGAACTTAAATGTTATATTGCTCTGGCAGGTATAGCGCTGTTGGGGGTAACGAAGAGAAAATATCTAATATTTGTCATTATCGTTGGCATGATTTTTGTGGATGTTCTCGACCGTCTTGACGGCAAGGGATTTCCCATGGTGATAGATATGGTACGTGGTCGGTTCCTCGTGATGTTCTTCTTGTGTGGGGTTGGCTTATATTTATATAGAGACAAGATACCATTTTCTAAGCCACTCTTTATTGTAAGCGTTGTGCTATCAGTGATCACGCTCTCGCATATGAAATATTACGGAATGTATCTGAGCATTGTGCCTGCGACATATATGACTGTGTATCTTGGCTTGTGTAATCCGAAAAGAAATTGGCTGAGTGCCTGCGCAGATTATTCATATGGAATGTTTTTATATGGAGCTGTCATTCAGCAAACCATAGTTGATTTATTTCCAACCCTGAGGGAGTGGTACATAAATATTATAATATCACTGCCTATTTGTTTCTTGATTGGGTGGTTATCTTGGCATTATGTAGAAAAACCCATGATGACTTTCAGAGGAAAATTAAAGCTTTTGGAAGAAAACTGGATAGTCTTGCGTGCACGCTTGCTAAAAAGACTCAGATTGGTCAGAACTTAAGCCGTTATCCGCCACAATACGTGTTTTCTGGACCCTAATGAAAATTCTTGCTTTTAAAGGCACACATCTCAATTTCGGTGATGATCTCAATGAATGGCTGTGGCCTAGGCTTTTGCCTGGCTTTTTTGATGAAGATGAGCGAGTCGTGTTTATTGGTATCGGTTCGTCATTAGGTGCCGACTATATTCAGGGTTATGGTCAAAATACGCGCAAAATAGTTTTCGGCGCCGGTTTTGTGCCTGCTTATAACCCTGATCCTGTTTTACGTAAGCCACCCAATGTTCGTGGACCTGATTGGGACGTCTATTTCGTGCGGGGCCCCAGAACGGCACAGGCTTTGAATTTAGCGCCCTCATTTTCGTTGGGCGACTCCGCCATTCTGATCCGTTCTTTTATCGATCCCAAACTACGTAAACCAGAAACAATTTCTTTTATTCCTCATTGGGAAAGTCTTGAGCGAGGCAATTGGGAAGAGGTATGTCGTCTAGCGGGCATCAAGCTTATCGATCCGCGCCGCTCGGTAGATGATGTAGTGAAAGATTTGATGGGATCGAAGTTCGTGATAGCGGAGGCCATGCATGGTGCTATCGTTGCTGATGCTTTGCGTGTTCCCTGGATACCGGTTGTGCCAATGAACAAAATTCACAGGGAAAAATGGTATGATTGGGCTGAGGCTTTAGATATCAAGCTTGCGCCACACAAGATTTGTCCATCAAGCCTTGAAGAAGCGCGGTTATCTTTCATGCGGAAAGCCATCGTGAATTCACCATTAGCGCAGCCATTGGAGGCATCACTGACGCATATAGCTGCACATAATTTGTCGCGTCTTGCGAAGTTGTCGTCCTGCTTAAGCGATGATCAAGTGATGAATAGTGTTCACGAGCGCATGATGGAACATGTCTATCGTTTGAAGACGAAAGAGAAATTCTAGACGCTTTTAGACTTCATAAGGCTGTTTTCACCAGCCAGGCGTGGAAGGATCGCAAAAAACAGCAGTGGTCCAATACCGAAGGGGCCAAGGAAATCAACTTCGACAAAAGCACGTGTAAGGAACATAAAGGCAAAGCCGAGACATAAAATGGCCGTGGGGCTAAGACCGTTTTTGATAATAAAACCAAAGCTTTTTTTGCAATTTAAAATAATTAACGACGTGATCAGCAAAAAGCCTATCGCACCTAAATCGACAAAAGATTGAATGTAAAGATTATGGAAATGGAAACCGCTTCGACCAAAAATCATAAATTTAAACCAATACTTCTCAGCAGCTTGTTGGCCGGGCACCCAAAAAGCTGCGTAGCCATGACCTAAAATAGGGTCTTCGCTGCCGACCTTCATGCCTTCGTCCCACAGATAAGTGCGACCCGTTAAAGTTGTGTCTTTGCCAAAAATACCCAGCAAAGCATCTTGCCAGCCAATATACATAGCAAACAAAGTGAGGGTGCTGATAATGAAGATACCCAAAACCAGCGTTACAGCACGGAAGCGCTTCGGGAATTTATTCAGATAATAGCCCACCATCATAACGCCTAATGCAATGATAAGAGTTATCACGGATGATGCTGAGCTGCTGAGTTTAAGACAGACAGCGCAAAGGCCTAAGGGAATAAAGGCGTAAATAAATTTGCTAAGAGGGCGATGCTTGCCAAAAAGATAAACGATGGATGCAATAACACCGATTTCAGCAACAAAGCCGACCTGATTTTTTGATCCGAAGAGACCGACTAGCGCATAATCGCCACTCACATAGTCCATGCCGTAATTGCCGTTAATAAGCGTGGCGATAAGCGCTACTGAGGCACCAATCGTCAGGCCTTTGATAAAGGCATTAATGCTTACGAGGCGTGACATGATGAAGACGCAGGCGACCATCGAAGCAAACTCCACACCGTAGCGCAGGCTGATCGAACGGTAGTCTGACCAAAGAACGGAGAGAACACAAAACCCAACAAAAATTGCTGGTGCAAGCATATCCTTCGATGGCAGAAGCCTAAAATTACCTTTGTAGAAGCCATGCGGCAACCAAATGGCATAAAAGAGCAGAATGGACATCATGCCAAAAAGGCCAGAATAAGCCATAATATTAAAAGTCAGGGCGCAATAGATGGTGGCAAAAAAATCAGTGATCTGCGGATATTGCGATTTGCCTTCAACCAAGGGTGCTGAGATTTTTTTATCCTGCCATTCCGGACGGATATAAATAGGTTCGTCTTTTTTGCTGGTTTTGCTTTTTTTCATACTAACCAATGATCTTGCTTACCCGGGCAAATAACGGTCGCCATAGAAGAAATAATACCGAAGGGTGTTCAAGGGCAATTGTAAAGATATCAGCCATTTTGTGCTGCTTAATGGCCTCAACCAATTGTGTAAAAGCTGCGGCTTGCGCGAGATTAGCTGTACGTTTGTTTTGTGCGTCTTGTGCTTCGGCATTTAAAGGATATTTTGCGAGGAATTTCTTATCGCCACTCTGTATGCGGTGGATATCATCAAGCGTTAAGCGATGTGAGGTAGAGCCTCTACGTTTAGTATAAATATAGCCGTTATCATTGATGGTTTTGCATAGAGCGCCTGCAGCGAGCGCTTCGGCCAGCAGCATATAATCCTCCCCGATATGGATATCGGGATCATATTGAAGATCGTGCTTTTGCAGGAAAGCGCATGCGAATATTGGCTTCAGGTAACCCAGTGAAATACCATCACCTAAAAACGACTGATTGCCCTTAATAAAGGTCGTTAGATTGAGAATGGGTGTGCGGGTAAAAAAAGCTTCTGGATACATATTATAATAGTTGCCAGTGCTTTCATCACGCACTTGTAAATTATCTGTGATGATATCGGCATCTCCAGCTTTTGCGAGACAATCCTTAAGGCGATTAGGTGTTAAAGCGTCATCACCATCCAATACAGCAATCCATCTGCCCTTAGCAACTGCTATGCCGGCATTGCGTGCACCAGCCGCTCCTTTATTAGTTGCAAGATCAATGGTGGTGATGCGCGGATCCTTAACACAGGCAATGGCAGCTTTTGTTCCATCCTTTGATGCGTCGTTTACAACAATAATCTCAACTGAAACGCCGTTTTGATTGAGGGCACTATGAATGGCCTGCTCGATATAATTTTCGACATTATAAGCAGCAATGATGATTGAGACATCAGGCATCACATCAGCCATATTGCTTCAACTCCTTCTGGCCTAGTAAACGTGCAACGACACCGGTGTGCAGGGTGCCGCGTTGGAGCCAGAAATAGAATTTTTTTGGGTACCAAAACATCGACAGCGCCACAAGAAAGCAGATATCTGCTTTTAAGGCCGCACGAAGTACATAGAAAGCGTGCAGGGCATGATGCTCGCGACTTTTCTCCAGTAATATATAGCCATGCGTTTGGCCTGAGCGGAAAGCGCGTTTTAATAACCACATACGGCTGGCACGTTGGTCAGTAACGGCCTCAATTGCAAGAGCGTTTGGTGCAAATTCAATCACTGCACCCGTTTTATGGGCTGTAGCAAAGAAGACGGTATCCTCACCGCCTGAATTACCAAGTTCTTCCAGAAATCGTAGGTTCTGCCATTTTGATCCCGCCCAGCGCATAAGTACATTGCAGCTATAGCCTGTGATAATCTTTCCGTTCACCCAAACAGGCTGGGTTGCGTGGAAATTGCCTTTTTTCATCCATATTGGATGGTGCTCAGCATAAAGGGCTTGAACGGGGCCTAGAACAACATCGGCCTTACTGCCGTCTAACTTATCCATAAGCGTGATGAGCCATTCTGACGTAACGATCTCATCATCATCAATAAAGGCGAGATAGGGTGCTGTTGCGGTGCGTAAGCAGGCATTGCGGGCAATTGAGATATTGCGGGCAGGGGCGTGAACATACGTGAGATTTAGTTTGTAATCTTTGGCAGCAGTTTCAATGTGATCTTTAGCGCTGGGATGTTCGTCATTATCGGCAACAATGACTCTTACCTGCCAGCCTGGTTTTAGTTTAAGTGCAGCGAGCGAGCATAATGTTTTGGTAATATGTTCACGGCGGAAGGTGCAAACGCCGATATCAATCGCGGTCACAATATCCTCCGCGGATTACTCGCAATGCCCGCCCAAAAGCCGCATGACCATCCGAGATGCATCAGCATGGCGGCAGGGCCAGATAAGGCTATCCACCGATCCTGTACTTGAACAGCAAGGCAAATACCAAAGGCTAGGCAGGCGAAAAACCAGATAAGCATTGGCAACGTAAAGCCAAACAGAGCCAGAATGATGGCTGGCAATACGGCGGCTGGTGCCAACTGCCGTGCTTTAGGCTTAAGTCTATTTTTGAGAATATTACGTGCGCGGCCGTTGCCATAATTGAAATACTGACAGAACAGAGACCAAGATTCTGTGCGCGGATAATAAGTGAGAAATGTTTTACCGGTTAGCCAGATACGGTAACGAGCACGTATGAGGCGTGCATCCAATTCGGCATCTTCATTATGGCTAAATTTTTCATCATAACCAGCCATAGCGCGAAAGGCATTGATACGGATCAGGGCATGATGACCGTGATCAACCCATTTACCTTCTTTGCCGATCGTGCGGTGGGCTGAGCCGCCATTGCCGAGCAACGAATTTTGTGCGGCTGCAACGGCGCGTTGGAAAGGATCTTTGCCTATCGTATGCATTGGTACAACAACTGATGCCGCGTGTGTTTTCTCGGCATCGGCAATTAGGATGTTGCAGTAATCATCGGGATATTCTGCATGGGCATCGACACGGATGAGGTATTTGAGATCACCGCCATAGGTTTTGATGGCTCTGTTTACTGCCGCACTTTGAATACGGTCAGGATTGTGCAAATATTTAATGTTTGGATTATTAGCGGCTAGCCCTTCTGCAATTTGAACTGTTTGATCTGTACTGCCACCATCGACGATAACGATTAATGTGTCGGGATTATTTTTGGCAAATTGGTTGGCTAAAGCACCAATATGATCTTCCTCATTGAGGCATGGGATAACAATTAGGGCATCAGGCATTGAGGGGGTCCTTTACTGAACGCAAATAATCAACCAATTCCACGCATTCCTTGCGATCGGCAATCCATGTATCTCTAGACACATTCATAACGGCTTTTTCTAGCATAGCGTATTGCTGGGATGTAATTTTATTGAAGAAACGGCTCAAGGATTGGGCCAAAGGTAACGACAGAACAATGCCAATATTGTGTCTTTTCAGCCAGGTGCCGGTTTCCACATTATCCAATGCAATAGGCACAGCATGATGGGCGCAGCCCTCATAAAGGCGATTGGGCAAAAGCCATGCTGAATTTTGCCCTTCTTCATACATATCAATTGCCCAGCTGAAGTGGACATCTCTGTAGAGGGCGGGGAGCTCAGTTGCTGTGTAGACACCACCAAATTCAAGGCCTGGTGTGTTTGCAATGATCGCATGAAAATCATCAAACTGATCTAAAGCAGGACGACCGCGAATAATGACTTTGATCTTGCCAGCATTGTGTTGAACCAACTCGGCTAGAATATCGAGGCTTTTACGACACCGAATAATGCCAAACCATCCAATGACCCATGGTTCTGTTGCCTGTCGCGATTGGTTTGGTGTTTCTATGTTTTGGTCAGCATCAAGAATTTTATTTTCAATAATACGAACCGGTAATTGTATTTGTGATAAAGGTTCAAAGTAATTTTGAACGAAAGCCGGCGAGCTTGTAAAAAGCGTCGATGCGCGTTTGCTCAACCAACCTTCAAGATTACGCAGCCATGTGCCGACAATACCTTTATTCAATACCAAGCGATGGATATCTAGACATTCATAGATGATTTTGGGCTTTTTATTGCCGCAGCAGGCGCGTCCAGTTACAGCAATCGCCAACATTTCTAGATTGCGAGCAATAATCACATCACAATTTTGGAAGAGTGAATTACGACGGCCAATAAAAAGTACCTCGCGCAACACAGTAAAAATACGTTGCAGAAAAAAGCCATCGAAAGTGCGGCCAAAATCTGTCGGTGGCGTATCGCCAACATGCAGAACGGGCCGAGGGGTGCGACGAAAGCCTGCAACGCTAACATCAGCACCTCCTATGCGCAGCATCGCAACGCGTTTGTGGACAGCGGCATCTGATACGTCGTGTGCAAGTAGAAGGATTTTCACAACATCACCAAATTACTGTTTGCAGCTTACCGATTCAGGGAAAAGGCATTTTTTGCCTTCGGGTGTAAACGCAACCCATTCAACTTCTGCTGTAATCGGTTTTGTAAATTGAAAGGGCCCCAGCCAAGAATCTTGAATTTTTGAGCCAGCCCATAGGCTTAAATAGATACGCCCAGGATTGTGAGGAATTATAGCATTTGGGGGAGTTTCGTGGGCCATCTTGCCATCAACGAACCAGCGAATTTTATTGGCTGTCCATTCAAAAGCATAGTCATGGAATTCTTCCGATGCGTCAAAACCAAGAGGCAACATAACCTCATGCTTTCCTTTGCCGTTGGTAAAATAATTGATTTGTACTTTGCGTGTGTCTTTACCCAGAAACTCAAAATCAATTTCATCATGTTCGGGGGAGCCTGTTGGCGGTCCAATATAAGTGAAGAGATTAGTGTTAAGCCCTGAGCCGGCTGCTATCTTCATGCGCGCCTCATAATAACCATAACCGGACAGTTTTTTTGTATGTAGTTCGGGGCATGCTGTTGGTCGCAGTTTGCCAAGGCGATTTTTAGCTATAACTAATTGCAATTTTTCGCGAACTACAAATGCTGAATTAGCGCGCCATTCGCAGGCTTGATGGTCGCCATTGACCCAGCCGTTAGCTGGTGACCAACGTGACTTTTCTATCCGTGTAAACGGGTCCATGAATCCAGTTGTGTCGATTTCTGCGGCCTGAGCAATATGTGCAATCAATGTGAATAACAGTAAGTATAGGAAGCGCATCCTGACCCGCCTTGTTTTGTTAGCAAGGTTATAATGGAAGGAGATGTAAACGGCCAATATGTCGTGTTTTAGACCGATTGATCATACAAAGCATCCAAATAGACTGATGTTTTTTGGGTATCAAACATGCTTTCGGCGGTATTTCTTGCGTTAGCGCGCATGGGGGTAATTTTTTCGGGGTTATCGATATAGGGGCTAATGGCTTTGATTAAGTCTTCAGCCATACGGTCGATCTCGGCTTTGAACATCGCAGCATAAGCAGCTGAGCCATTATCATTGCGTTTAATATGTTGCCATTCGCCAAATGGATCGGTGGCAAGAGGGATCATCAGGCCATTTTGCTCATGTTGGACAAATTCAGGTAAAGCGCCTTGCGGTGTTGCAATGACGGGTGTGCCAGTGCTGAGCGATTCAATAGCGCTGTAACCGAACGTATCGCTGAAGGTTGTGAGTATAGAAAAATCACTCTCTTTTAAAACATCAAATATTCGTACGTTGGGTAGATGACGATCAAAGGTAATATTATCTAAATTCAGAAGCTTAAAATAAGGGTTGAAGAAATCCTCACTATGAGGATCGGTCCAGATACCATGCCCGGCTTGCAGGGATGAAATAATATGAAACCGTACAGGTAGATTACGTGCCTTGGCTATTTCAGCTGCGCGTACCGTGACGGCACCACCTTTTCGGCCAAAGTGCGAGCCAATAAAAACAAGTTTTAAAGGTCCAGGGGTTCTTTTCTTGTGAGCATCATAGATCGGCAAATGAATGTGTGGATATATAATTTGGATCTTCTTCATCAGATCATCGAAAGCATGGGAATTTTCGTGCTGACGGATAAAAAGGTTCTTTGCAAATTTTGACATCGCAATAATCTGGCGACACAGAGGATTTGTCAGTTGCTGGCGCATAAGGCGGAAGAGCTTGGTGTGTTCACCAGCGAAATAACGCGGCAGATGAGACTCAAAACTCATAATAAAGGGAATGCGACTGACTACAGGAATGCGATTGACGTAATGGCCGAGATCGGCGCCGAAGGCCAAAGGCAGTGTAAAACCCTCAATATGATGCGAGATTTTATGCGTGGGAATAAAGGGGACACGCTTGATAGTATGGCGTGAAATCCTGGGCGTATTAAAAAGTGTAGGATATCGATCTTTTAAAACAGCAATTTTTAATTGCTTCATCATTTAGGAATGATGCCGCGAATTGTTCAAGACTGTGCCAATAATATTCGCATTACTGAGAACGCTAAGGCAGCGCTTCAATTCAGTAGTAGTTGTTACACTGTCATATACGACCATGAGAACTGCATCAACGTGCGGTAAGAAAGCAATCGGATCATCCTGTGCTAAAACGGGGGGCATATCATAAATGATAAGGCGGTCTGGGTAGCGTGTCTTGAGTTCACGTGCCAGAGCAGCCATTTTAGGTGAACCCAGTACTTCAGATGAATGATCAACAGGACGGCCAGCAGGTAGAATGCTGAGGCGATCAAACGACATGCGTGTCAGGCAATTTTGCAAGGGTACATTATCTAGCAAATGGTCGCTGAGGCCTTGATTGCGCTCCAATCCTAAGAATTCATGTAAGTTGGGCTTGCGTAAATCGAGATCGACCAGCAGAACGGTTTGCTTCAAATCGAGTGCAATACTCATTGCTAGATTAAGTGAGGTGGTGGTTTTGCCGTCACCATAGTTTGGGCTGGTGATCGCCAAGGTACGCATGCCTGATTTGTTCATGATCTGCAGAACCTGCGTGCGCAAGATACGATAGATGTCGGCTTCACTGTTGCGTGTTTGATGGGCGATCACACGACGTTCTAATAAATGTGCTTCTTGAACACTTATCGGATCGGACTGGAGGGCATATTGGGTGTTCTGAGTTGGTGTGTGTGTGGCCGCAACTTTGCTTTGTGCAACAGCTGGGCCGCTACCCATATAGGTTTCTCGCATTTTGCGGGCTTTTTCGAGTGCTTTTTCCAGCCTATCCATGCTTACTTACTCCTTAAAAGCCGGCAAGATTGGTCAGGAAACTCCACAACATACCAAGCGGAAGAAGAACCAAACCAAATAAAATAAAGGCGATGACTAGTAAAACGCAAACCGCGGTTACTGATTGCACGCTAATGAGGCGTGTTGGATCTTTTTCTTTTTCACGGTCCGTGTAGATGTGGGGGATAACCACTAGCGGCGGCACACCAACAAGCGCCGCAAGGTGATGTGGTCCCATAACGCTTTGATTGGTAGTTTGTACAATAATCACCATGCCAAGACCGCCGACAAAAGCCATAATAAATCCGGCCAAAATAATGAGTAAGCGTGATGGCTGGGTCTTTAAGGGCAACTCAGGCGGGTTAATAACAACAAGACGTTGACCTTTACGATCTTGGATCATTTGTTGATCCATATCTGCTGCCATCTTCTTTGCTTTAAGTTCGCGGTAACGCAATTGAGCATTATCATAGTCACGAGCTAATGCTGCCATTTGCTGTTCAAGCGTGGGATTCTGATTGACCGCTTCTTGATACTTTGTTTGTTGAGCTACCAGAGCTTCGCGTTGAGCAGAAAGTGCTTTGTATTGCTCTTGTGTTGCTCGTAATTGGGCAACGAGAGACAAATAAGCAGGGTTATCAGCATCTTGCTTAATTCCATTGTCGGATGTTGTTTCGCCGCCGGCCTTCAATTCATTTTCAAGTTTCTTCAATTGGCGTTTTAAAGCTGCAACATCGGGGTGGTCTTCACCAAGAGTGCTTTCTGCAGCTTCTAAATTTGTTTTTACATCTTCAATTTGAGCTTTAAGAGCGCCTGTATCTTGTCCGCCATCTCCTTTGTAGGCTTGCGAGCGTAAGGCTTCGATTTGGCGCTTAACTTTTACAACGTCAGGATGGCGCTCGCCATACTGGGCGGTGAGCGTTGTGTATTGTGCTTCAAGAGCTTTCAATTGTGTCGCGGGGGTGGTGAGGACTTGGCCATCAGCAAGAACGCGTGAATAGGGCTCAACAACGGCTAATTGGGCGCGTAATGAACCTTGCGTACCTAGATTGGATGTCAATTGGCTTTCAAGGCTCTGTAGATTGACAGAGGTGTTTGCTGCGGCCTGCTGATTAAACATAAGAACTTCAGGCTTTGAGATGCCATGCTCACTTTGGAACTCGGCAATCTTCTTTTCTTGCTCCACCATCTGGGTTTCCATGATGGCGATTTGTTTGCCTATGAATTCAGATGTGGCCTCAGCTTGTTCGTGACGTTCTTTTAAATCTTCATCTAAGAAACGTGTGACAAGCTCATTGGTAACCTGTTGTGCAGTTTGTGGATCGCTGTAGTCAAAGCTCAGCATGAAGGCGATGGCAGACAATTGATCGACAGATACTTTTTGAGTTGCAGCTGGATTTGCAACCGTGCTGCTCACAAGATTAAGTCTAATTTTACTTGCCATATCCTTGGCGATACTTGCCATAGGATCAGACTTTCTATCATCAGGGTAGAGATTAAACTTTGTGATGATTTCAACTAAAGTGCCAGGCGAGGTAATTTTTTGTTTGATTTTGCTGATGCGTAAGTCGGCTAAAGATTCAGACATGTTGCTGCTGGAGTTCATGCCGATCGGTGTCGTCATGTCAGCCGCCACCTGTGGCTGCGCAATCTCTACTGTGGCTGTCGAGCGGTAGTTAGACCAGGATAAAGCAAAAATTACTGCTGCTAAAAACAACACAGTAAAAGTTATAAGGAAATAATTTTTCCGGCGTTTAAAGATCGCCAAATAGTCTGCTAGTGAAAGCTCTTCCATTATAAATCCCAGGCTTGCGGATGAAATACGATGCCAATTGTAATGATGCTGCTATCAGCAGTCTGCGATATATTCGTCAAAGTTTCCCGGCGATATTGAAAAGTACTTGTCAGATCAAGATGGGGTGTAACTAAGTAAGTAATGCCACCATTGCCGCCCATTCTAGTTTCTAAGCTGCCAGTTGTTTGTGCTTGATAGTCAGCAGTTTGGTAGTTCAGTCCAAAATTGACGGAAAGACGCGGATTGATTTTATGTGTGTCGCTCACACCAAAGCTGGTGAGAAGGGACTCAGTGCCGTTGCCAAAAGCATAATTAGCGCGACGAGCAGTAAATTGAATGCGGTCTTGCAAATCTTCATAATTAAGTCCGCCATCAAACGTATATTGTAATTCCCAAGGACGTGATGCGACAGCGCCGAACTGCCTAGACTGTTGGATGCCGATGTTACCGTTAATGCTAAAAAGCGGTGATATAGTTCTGATCCAGCCAATACTTGGGCCTACGCTATCAACAATATTGCGAAGGCCGGTTGTTGCTCTATAGCGTTGAGCCTTGAGTGTAAAAACTCCAGTGTTATTGGGGTCAAACTCGTGTTTGAGGTTTGGTGCGACTGACATAACGGTAAAGTCAGTAAAAACACGCCTTTCATAATGTGATGTCGTCAAAGAAGCGGGTAGGGATATTGTGTCAGTTGCCGTTGGCTTAAAACCAATGGTTGGTGAGACGTTGATACCTATATGGCGAACTGGCGCAGTGGTGAAGCCATAATTTGAAAACTCACTGGTGCGAGTAGTGTCATAATCAATCGTTTGTTTGAGATCGGCACTCCAGCGTTCATTTTTTGTATTGAACAAAATCTTCGAATGCAAATCTGTTGAGTCAAACTCAGATTGGTTGAAAACATTCTTTTGCACAACACCATCAAGCGTCAGCTGCGATGTCGGCGTTGTATTAATCAAAACCAATTCTGGAGCTGTAACAGAACCATAAAGTGTTTTGGCGCCATTCGTGAGCATAAGAGGGTTGGTGTCATAGGTGAATGATTGTGTGCCTATGGCTTGCAGGTATGAGTCACTCTGCAAAGTAAGGGGGTTTGTTGTTGTGTTTTGTGCAGACGCATGGCCGCTAACCAGCATGCTTATTACCAATAGCATACCGTGTAGTCTTGGCCACTTTTTCGGCATCAGGAGAGCCGGCATATGAACCATGGATTAAAAAAGGCTGGCTGTTGGTACAACGACTACGTCACCGGGAAGCAATGACAGATTTTGATCGAGTGAATCCCCATCGATAATGTCGTCGTATGGCACATGAATAGCCACTTCCTTGCCCTCTTCACGACGCAAAACAATAATGCGTCCTTCGCTGGCGAATGGCGTTAAGCCGCCGGCCTGGCTAAGCGCCTGCATTACACTTAATTGACGGTTCATGACAAACTCACCAGGTTTAGCAACTTGGCCGATAACATTGACGCTGTGACCAAGATTGGCTTTAACGGCGACGGCTACGGATGCATCGGGAACATAATCTTTGAGATTTCCCTTGATGATGTTCTGAACTTGGCTTGGGGTGTGGTCTTCAACATCAAGTGTGCCGATAAGAGGGAAGGTGATGCTGCCATCGGGGAGAACAACAACTTCTTGATCAAGGGCGTCTTCTTTCCAAACCGTAATTTGTAAAACGTCGCCAGGGCGAATTTTGTAAGCTTTGCCTTTAGCTGCCAATGCCGGTGAAGATGCCGCAATCAAGATCAGTGTAAAAACAAGGAATTGCGTAATTTTCTTCATGGGAGTCCTCATGGCCTGGGATAGGGGGCGAATTATAGTTAGCGGGCGTAATATGGAAAGCTTTTATTCTTAATAGTTGCAAAGGGTTTTCGGCTTTTTAGCATTAAAATTAAAGCCAAGATATTGAAAACAAAAGAATTCCTCGCCAGATAAATACAACACAGTGTGAAGAAAAGCATCGGTTATTTATGACCAAAACCGTCCGGAATTATGATATTTAATGGGTCCGCTCTAATTGCAGTGAGCGAGAGGAATTAAAAAGCATGTATGAGAGTTTTTATGGGCTAACCGGAAAGCCATTTTCGCTTTTACCGGATGCCGATTTCCTTTTCTTGAGCCGCCGCCACCGCCGCGCTGTCAATTTGCTTGAATATGGCATTATGACGCAAGCCGGATTTATGGTCATTACGGGCGAAATAGGCGCTGGTAAAACCACAGTTATTCGCCGTTACCTCAAAAGCGCAGGACCTGAAGTCACTGTTGGCGTAATCACCAATTCCAGCGTGTCGCTTGGCCGTTTGTTGGGTTGGGTAGCAACAGCTTTTGAAATTCAGACAGCTGATCAAGATCCTGTCACGCTTTATAACGCTTTCATTGAGTTTTTGCTGCATCAATATTCATGCGGCAAGCGCACTGTTTTGATCCTAGATGAAGCACAAAATTTGAAAGCAGACATGCTTGAAGAATTGCGCATGCTCTCAAACGTCAATAATGAGAAAGATCAATTGCTGCAAATCATCCTGGTTGGTCAGCCCGAACTTTTGGATACTTTAAAGCGCCCAGATCTACGTCAATTTGTTCAACGTATTGCTGTTCATTGCCATTTGGATCCTATGACGGCAGGTGAAACAGCTTGTTACATTCGCCATCGTTTAGGCGTTGTTGGTGGAGCGCCAGCTTTGTTTAATGATGCAGCGTGTGCCGCAGTTTATTTCTTCACAGGTGGTGTGCCGCGTTTGATAAATCTGCTTTGTGATCAGGCTCTCATGTATGCCTTTTCTGAAGATAAAAAGACTGTTGATTATAAAACGGTTGCTGAAGTTGTTGCGGATCGCAATAGTACGGGTCTGAGTGCCTTCCAAGGTTTGACGCAGGACTGGACGGCGCCAAAACTTTTAAATCAACTCAAAAGCATCATGCAACAAATCAAAGAAACTGAAACTGTATGAAGTTAGGTGCAAAGTTTTTGATATGTCTTGGCATGTTTCTAACGATGCCACTTCTTGCACAAGCTGATACTGACTACCGTTGTCTTCAGTCTTGTACTGCGCAGGGTAAAACGCCGTACCAATGTATGGAGCCCTGCAGCTACAGTAGGCCTTTGCAACAAAACCAAGTGAATTCAGCTTATATTTCAAAATCGACCAATGTCATTACGAAGCATAAGGTGTTGGAAGAAGCGGTGCCGCTCGGCAATCAGGTTGTTTTAAAGCAATCTACAGTTCATCAAAATCCCCGTAGAGATTACAAATGTGTGGCTGAATGCTTGCGTAATGGCATGCACTACAGGTTGTGTAATGAGCGGTGTCCTGACACTTCAACTCAGCCTTTAGCTTATAAAAACTGTAAGAAAATTACCGGCTGTAAAAATTAAGAATTTTTTTTAACAAATTCCGCATTCGTTATAGTTAATTTATACAAGAAAATTTTCTAATGAAATCAATTCGTAACCCTTGATTTTTCGCCCAAAAAAACCGATACAATGTGTGCATATTTGTAGTATACACACGCTGATTGCTGCACCGCAGTATATTGTTTCGTTTTCGATTTGATTGGGGAAGGAGGATTTTAAAATGGTAACACCAAGTCAAGATTCCCTCGCCAAGAAATTGAAGACTGAAAAAGTTGCAGAAGCGCGTTATCCCACGACCTTCTTCAATCAAGCTGAACGACGCCTCAATGGCCTCTTACGTGAAATTCAAGGCTACAAACCTGAAGCCCTACATATTCCAGCGAATAATGACGCTGTAGAAAAACGTCAAACTGTTGATGGTTTTTTACGTACCTTCCTCATTACTGATACTCTTGCTCTTATCACTGGCTTCACCGTTGCTTGGATGTTTGCGGCTGAGATTAATGCGATTTTATTTGAGCGTTATGCTTTGAGCAGTGCTGCAGGCAATTCTATGCCAATTTTGCAAATCTTCTTTTTAGGTGCCGGTCTACTGATTTGGTTTGCACATACCAATCATTATCAGCAACGTATGCCGTTTTGGACGGAAGCTAAGAAGATCGCTGAAGCAGCCGCTTTCACAATGTTGATTGGTTGCTTTATGCAGTTTGTAGCTAAAGCGGATTTTTCGCGTCTTTGGTTGCTATCAGGTTGGGCTTTTTCAATTCTCGCAATGATTTCATTTCGTTCATTGTGGCGTAGCTTTTTGCGCAAAAATAATGTGTGGCAAATACCCACTCTTATTATTGGCAATGGCCCAACAGCAGAGCAGGCAAGTGCAGTTTTAAAAAATGAGCACAGCCTGGGCTATGAAATTGTTGCACATCTCAAAGAATTGCCACGCAGTCTTCAGTTGGCTGGTCATAACTGGGGCAATCTCTGCCGTTCACATGGTGCTCATCATGTCGTAATTGCTTTGGATGGCGAAGATTTTGCCAATGCGCGCGTTTCGCTTGCGCAACTCATGCGTGAGCAAATCCCTTTCACCGTATCGCCGCCTGTTCACAGCATGTCGGTTGTCGGTATGACGCCTTATTCTTTCTTGGGCCATGATGTGATGCTGATGGCGCAGAATGTTGGCCTTGAGCGCACTTCGGCACGTCTTATTAAGCGTTCATTTGATATCGTTTTATCTCTTACAGCGCTACTTGTATTAAGCCCAATCCTGCTACTCATGGCAGCGCTTGTTAAACTTGATGGTGGCTCAGCTTTTTACACGCACAAGCGTATTGGTCTGAATGGAAAAATATTCTCCTGCTTAAAATTCCGTTCCATGATCAATAGAAGTGATGAAGTGCTCAAAAAGTATCTTGAGACACATCCGCTTGCCAAAGCTGAATGGCAGCGTGATCACAAATTACGTAAGGATCCTCGTGTTACTTCTATCGGTGCGCTCTTGCGTCGCACCAGTCTTGATGAACTACCCCAGATTATCAATGTGCTGAAAGGTGATATGAGTATTGTTGGTCCTCGCCCTATAGTGGTTGCTGAGGCAGAAAAATATAACTACGACATCGCCTTCTACTATCGCGTGCAACCGGGCATTACGGGTTTGTGGCAGGTGAGTGGTCGGAATGATGTTTCTTATGCTGATCGTGTGCGTATGGACAGCTGGTACGTACGTAATTGGTCACTTTGGAATGACATTGTGATCATTTTCAAAACAATACCGGCAGTTCTGTGGCGTGATGGTGCGTACTAAGGCCTAACGGTTTGATTGCGCTCGCAGGACAACGCTAAACCCCTTAAATTGCCAAATTTAAGTTATTTGCTGCCAACTATAGGTAGTTATTAGGCGTTTGTTAAGCATACCTCCGTATAGTCGCTAGATTATTCTAAGAATTTCAAACGGAGTCGTTATGCAAAGTGCACCAACGCACCACCGCTTTTTTGTTATTTTGGCGCTTTTTGTAGCAGCCCTTATCTCATCAACAGCACAGGCCCAGGATATCGTCTATCCAGGATGCGATGTACCAAAAATAAATTCAGGTAGGATTTTTTATGTTGATCCCATTAATGGCTCTATGGCCGGTGATGGGTCAGCAGCTAAACCTTGGCGAACCTTGGCCGAGGTTGCAAATGCTAACTTACTCTCTACCAAACGCTATGTAGCAAACACGACTGACAAATTTACGGACAACACGAAGGCAAAAGTAAAAGAAGGTGATACTGTCTTATTGATGTCGGGTGATCACGGTAGTGTCACTCTTAAAGGTTTTAATACAGACTTCATCACTATTGCGGCTGCCCCTAATCAGCAACCTGTTTTGCGTGAGTTATTTTTAACTGGCGCCACGCGTTGGAAGATTGAAGGTTTAAGGTTTCAGGGTATCAAGCTTGCCTCGGATTGGCGATCCATGGTGCATGCCGTCGGTGGATTTTTTGGTCCTGCGACCCAGCTTATTATCAAAGATAATTACATTACATCGCATGATGATGTGAATTACTGGTCGCAAATTGATTGGAAGAACAACGCGCGCAATGGGATAACAATCGCGGATACGACAAATTGTACATCCCTTACCAACAACAAAATCATCAATACGCGATTTGGCGCTAATTTGAGTGGTCCCAATTTAGTCTTTCACAATAACAAAATCGATTATATCGGTGGTGATGGTTTGCGTTTTACGAACAGCAACATGTTGATTACACATAACCGCATCACAAACAATCTCGACTTAGGGGATGGCAATCATCCTGATGCGATGCAGGGCTTTGTTTGTGCCAATGGGAAATGTGATGGCACAGCAAAGAATATTGTTATTGATAGTAACACGATTATCCGTCAAACGGATCCAAACTTAAAGTTTCCGAATGGCCTGCAGGGCATCTGTGCTTTTGATAGTAACTGGTACAATGTAACGGTTACCAACAACGTGATTGTGACAAATGCGTACCATGGCATAACAATGAATGGATTGCATGGCGGCCTTATTGCCAACAATACCGTATTAGGAGATGGCGATCTGCGGCCGGCTATTAATGTTAAGCGCGCCAAAACTGGGGTGCCATCGAGTGATGTCACCGTTAGAAATAATATTGCAGCAGGAATTAGTATCGATGATGGTTTGATCAATGTTGTGCCAGATCATAATTTGATTTTTGGTACTTTTAGCGTGCCAGGCCCAACGAAACATATGTGGTACGAAAAACCCGGTGTTTATGGT
>JBASWO010000110.1:0-22099 GCA_049276515.1 Alphaproteobacteria bacterium | reverse complement strand
TTGGTTCCGAATTCATGCCGAACCTCAACGAAGGAACCTTGCTTTACATGCCGACGACCTTGCCGGGCATATCCATAACCAAATCCGCCGAACTTCTGCAAACGCAAGACCGCATCATCAAGTCATTTCCCGAAGTCGAAAGCGTGCTTGGCAAGGCAGGCCGCGCCATGACCGCGACCGATCCGGCGCCGACCGAAATGTTTGAGACCGTCATCAATCTCAAACCGGAGAAAGAATGGCGTCCCGGCATGACGCTCGACAAGCTGATCGCCGAAATGGACAAGGCGTTGCAATTTCCCGGCGTCAGTAACGCCTGGACACAGCCGATCCGCGCCCGCATCGACATGCTTTCGACCGGCATCCGCACGCCACTCGGCATCAAGGTGTTCGGCAAGGATTTGACGCAGATCGAGGAGACGGCCAAGCAAATCGAGACCGTGCTGCATAACGTCAAAGGCACGTCCAGCGCCTATGCCGAGCGCGTCACGGGCGGTTATTATCTCAACATCGATCCCGACCGCATGGCGCTGGCGCGTTACGGATTGACGGTCGGCGATTTGCAGGATGTGATTACGACCGCGCTTGGCGGTGAAACAGTGACGACGACGGTTGAAGGCCGTGAACGCTATACCGTCAATGTGCGCTATCCGCGTGATTTCCGCTCCGACCCGCAAGCAATCGCCGAACAGATTTTGGTGCCGGTGACATCGGGCGCAATGGTGCCGCTCGGCCAGGTCGCGCATATATCGCTGGCGCAGGGGCCATCGACCATCCGCACTGAAAACGCGCAGCTGGCCGGATATATCTATATTGACGTCCATGACCGCGATATCGGCGGCTATGTCGCCGACGCGCAAAAAGCCATTCGGGATCAGATCAAACTGCCGTCCGGCACCTATCTGGTCTGGAGCGGCCAGTTCGAGTATATGCAACGCGCCATCGCTAAGCTGAAAATCGTCGTGCCAGTGACCTTGCTAATCATCTTCACGCTGCTCTATCTCAATTTCGGGCGCATGACGGAGGCGCTAATTGTGTTTCTGTCCCTGCCGTTCTCGCTCGTCGGCGGATTGTGGCTGATGTATTGGCTTGGCTTCAACTTCAGTGTGGCGGTCGCGGTCGGTTTTATCGCGCTTGCCGGTGTCGCGGCGCAAACCGGCGTCATCATGCTGGTCTATCTCGATCACGCCTACGAGAAAATGAAAGCTAACCGTCAAGACCAGCAAATAACAACCACCGATCTTTATGCCGCCATTATGGAAGGTGCCGTCGACCGCGTGCGGCCCAAAATGATGACGGTGACAGCTATCATGGCAGGCCTCTTGCCGATCATGTGGAGCAGCGGCACCGGCTCCGAAGTTATGCAGCGTATTGCCGTACCCATGCTCGGCGGCATGATATCCTCAACCATACTAACACTCGTCGTTATTCCGGTGGTTTACGCACTGATAAAACGCAATCGGGAGGCCATGTCATGAAATACCTTTATCGCATAACGTCTTTATTTACCCTTGCGTTTCTAGCTTCCTGCACAGTCGGGCCGGACTATCAACGTCCTTCCGTAGAGGTTCCCGCTTCCTATAAGGAGCAGTCCGGTGATTGGCAACAGGCCATGCCGCAAGATGAGGTCGATCGCGGCGCATGGTGGTCGATATATAAAGACCCGGTTCTCGATGACCTCGAAAAACAGGTTGAGATTTCAAACCAGAATTTGAAAGCAGCGGAAGCGGCTTACCGTGAAGCTAGCGCCGTCACCGAAGAAACGCGCTCCTCGCTGTTTCCGAGTCTGTCGCTTAATTCTTCCGTGGGTTCGCAAAGGGGCGATATGCCCACGCCTATGGCTCCCAATACCCTTTATGGCACTGCCGCATGGACACCAGATGTGTGGGGCCGCATTCGCCGTGGTGTCGAAAGCGACGAAGCTAATGCGCAAGCCAGCGCCGCCGATTTGGCCTCGGCGCGATTGTCGATGCAAGCCATGCTGGCGACGAATTACTTCGATCTGCGCGCACAGGATGAATTGAAACGGATACTTGACGCGATGGCTGCCGCCGACAAAACCGCCTTGCAAATCATGCAACGCCAGTACGATACGGGCACCGGCAGCATTACGGATGTTCTGGCGGCGCAGACACAATTTGAGAATGTGCAAGCTCAGGCCATCAATGCCGGTGTCAAGCGGGCGCAGCTTGAACATGCGATTGCCGTTTTGATCGGTAAAGCGCCCGCTGATTTTTCTTTACCGCCGAAAGAATTTATCGATTATGCGCCGGATATTCCGGTTGGCGTGCCTTCGGCCTTGCTGGAACGCCGCCCGGATATCGCGGCATCCGAACGCATGATGATGTCGGCTAATGCGCAAATCGGCATCGCTACGGCAGCTTGGTTTCCGAACCTTACGCTCTCCGCTTCGTCCGGCTTCGCCAGTATGGCGCTCGGCAAATTGTTGCAGGCCTCCAGCGGCTTCTGGTCGGTCGGCCCCGCGCTGGCCGAGACTATTTTTGATGCGGGCGCGCGTGAAGACCGCATCGAACAAAAACGCGCTGCCTATGACCAGAGCGTCGCCAAATACCGTCAAACCGTATTGACTGCATTCCAGCAGGTCGAGGATAATCTTTCCGCCATGCGAATTCTGACTGAGCAAAAGAAAACGCAGGAAGCATCATTGACTCATGCGCGCATGAGTGAACAGTTGATGATGCATCATTATATGGCAGGACTTAAACCCTTTAGCGATGTCCTGATGGCGCAAACCGCACGCCTCATCAGCGAACAGACCTTGCTGGCCGTGCGCCAGAGTCGCCTCGGCGCCAGTGTCGCACTCATTCAGGCTTTAGGCGGCAGTTGGGATGTTTCACAATTGCCTATTCAGCAATAAGCCCCGGAATGCGGCTTGCCCGATTGATCCTACAAAGGTCAGGGCATGTGTGCTTATATTGCTAAATACTTTGTCCAGTAACTAAGCCAACCTAACGTAAGGCATAAATATATGAGTAAAGATTGCTGCCCCTCTCCTAACACGAATATTGATGACCATTACCGCCGTATTTTATGGGTGGCACTCATTATCAATGCCCTTATGTTTGGCATTGAGATTTTTGCCGGACTTGAAGCCAACTCATCGTCTTTAATGGCTGACTCTATAGATTTCTTCGGTGATGCCGCAAATTACGGCATAAGTCTTTTTGTCCTTGGCATGGCCCTTTCATGGCGAGCTAAAGCCTCACTTCTCAAAGGCGCTACGATGGCGGCCTTTGGAATATGGATTGCTGGAGTAACACTGCATCATGCGTTCACTGGGACAGTCCCAGATGCGCCAGTTATGGGTGTCATTGGGCTTTTGGCATTAATTGCCAACAGCACAGTGGCTTTCATGCTTTACCGATATCGTCAGGGTGATAGCAATATGCGATCTGTATGGATATGCAGTCGCAACGATGCGTTAGGCAATATAGCGGTTATGCTCGCCGCATTAGGTGTCTTTGGTACGCAAAGCGGCTGGCCCGACTTCATCGTTGCTGGCATCATGGCTACACTTGCTTTATCTGGAGGCATTCAAGTAATCCGCCACGCACTAACAGAATTAAAAGTTTCTCAACCTAGTTCTTCGTAATATTTGCTAATCTTACAGTGTAATAAACTGTGACGTAAAACATGGAAAATTTGGGTTGTTTGAAGCAATCAGTGTGTGCTAACACATTGATTGTGTTACGGCGGGCGCTATTGCCAAGGTCGGGGTCGCGAGTTCGATCCTCGTCGCCCGCTCCACTTTTTTTAAAGTAAAATATTTTTAGTATTATATTTGGGGGTACATTATGAGCAAAGTAGAAAAATCAGCCACTAGAGCTATTAGAAATTTACTTACAGCTGTCGAAAACGATGCCGATGCAGTTCAACGCGCGTTTGATGAAGCGGCACAGGAAAATCCGAATGGTGTTGAGAAATTACTAAAAACTGCAGGTGCAGAAACCCTACGTAGGCGCCAAGCACCAGTACGTCGTCGTCCTGAAGCACCCCAATCTGTGCTTCGCGGACATCTTCCTCCTGGCTATATGTCTGGGGATTAATTAAAGCCAAAGTCGGGCAGTCCTGCAGAGCAGGATCGCCCGCTCCACTTCCCTCTATATACTTCAACAATACCCAGCCTCATCCTAACCAATTGGCAGATAATGTGTTTTAAGGAAGCACATTGCTTTTAGTTGCTTGAGCAAAGCGCTATATAAGAGGGCATATTGTCGCAATTATTGTTATAAATTATGTCCGACCCAATTGAACCGCAGCTCTCTTCAGACTCAACGATCTTTGTCTCGGATGAAGTTGTTGAGGTCATTGAGCAAGCCATACAGGCCGCAAAAGCTTATGATGGCAGTGAAGCAAGCTACAAGGAAGTTTTTGCTACCTCTATTGCCTTTGAGAAATGTGCAAAAGAAATATTGGGCGAGACCATGGGTTATAGCGAGCGTGAGAACGCCTTATCCCAACGCTTCATGGAAGAGCCTCTTACAACACTCACTCTTCTCCAAATAGCGGTCGACAGTTTCAGCCACCGCCTCAATACTGGGCTCCTTTCAGCAAAGGCTCTTCAGACACAACTAACTTTTATACCACCGGCTTCACATCCCCATATCTTGAGCGGTAGTGAAGCCGGAGTTGAGAAAGCTGTAACCGCGCCAAGAACAGCTGAATTCATTCAACTACTCAATGAGCATGATCCGCCTATTTTTATAGATGACATCATCATCTACCGAGGTGCCACCCCCTCGCATGCTTTACGCCAGGTGCCCTATAATCTGATCCAGATACCTCGCTTGGACCGCGAAATACTGATTTGCGATCAAGTGGGTGAAGCTTGTTATGTGGGACAAGGGCAAAGAGGTCCCCTCTTCTGGGCAACTTATAGCAAGCCCGAACTTCTCAAGGGCGATACTGTAAGTCGCATTATCCATAATGAAAAATATCAAGCCAATTTGATGGCAGCTCTCTTCGAGGACAATGTCCTCCAACCCAAATTTACACTGAGACCACCGAGACAATTTCCACTCAGCGCTGATATTGTACTTATCCATGCCCTTAAGCATGCGGAAGCCCATGATGGCATCTTGCCCACACAATATACTGGGCCCATTATGGATATACCTGGCCAAACCTGGCTGAACTGGTACGAAGCTATTGCGAGACAGTTGCGCCAATTTGATATTGATGGCCTTCGTGGGCTCAAAGATCTCTTTAATTTATATGGCCTTAAAATAGGACGTGTTGAAAATCATGTAGCTATACAAGATGCGCTCAAGAACATCAGAGAAACAGGCCATCATGGTCTTGAGCAACAAGAAAAAGTAATACTAACGGCTGACTTTATTCTTACAAAAGCTCTTGAACATGCCAAAGCGAATGGCGGGCATTTACCACAATATGGTAGCGGCGAAGTACTTGGTATGCCGGGGCAACTTTGGGCAACATGGTCTGCCGCCATGCCCAATCAAGTGAGAGGGTTTGATCTCCCCAACATCAGGGGCCTCAATGATCTTTACAACTTATATGGGCTTAAAGTTGGGCGCGGGGAAAATTCTTTAGCCATTGCAGCAGCTTTAAAAAGTATTGAAGAGACGGGACACCACGGTCTTGAGCAACAAGAAAGAGTTCAGCTCACAGCCGATTTTATCCTGAAGAAGGCACTTGAGCATGCCAAGGCCAATGGAGGAGAGTTACCTCACGTAAATAGCGGTGAGGTCATAGGCATGCCTGGCCAAATCTGGCAGCGATGGAATATCTCCATTCGTGAAGGCAACAGAGGATTTGATATTGAAAATGTTGGCGGCTTGCATCCGCTTTTTAGTCTATTCGGATTGCGTGTTGGATTGAGCGATAATCCGCAAGCCATCCAAGAAGCTATCGACAATCTTGAAAAGACCGGCGAGCATGGCCTCAAACAACAAGAAGAAATTAAACTCACCGCTGATTATCTTTTGATAAAAGCGCTTGAGCATGCCAAAGCGCATAATGGTCAGTTACCCAACACAAATAGCGGTGAGGTTATAGGCGTATCTGGACAACATTGGGATCGGTGGAATGACGTTATTGCCTTGCAAGCGCGTGGTTTTGATATCGAGGGTCTTGTTGGCCTCAATGATCTTTTCAACTTATACGGTCTTAAGATAGGCAATGTTGATAATCCTGAAGCTGTAGCACGCGCTTTAAAGAATATTGATGAAACAGGACATCACGGACTAGAGCGGCAAGAACTCGTTAAACTTACAGCTGATTTTCTTCTCAGGAAAGCACTTGAACATGCCAAAGCCAATGGAGGGCAATTGCCCACCGTGGAAAGTGAAGTCATTGGTATGCCAGGACAAGTTTGGAACACTTGGACTTATGCCATACGCTTTCAAGCACGAGGGTTTGATATTCCAGATGTTGCGGGATTAAATGATTTCTACAATTTATACGGACTGAGGGGTGGATTTGCCTCCAATCCTCTAGTGATCCAAGAGGCCATAGAGCGTCTTGAACAAACAGGAGAGCATGGCCTCGTCATACAAGAAAAGATTAAACTAACAGCTGATTTTATTCTTAAGAAAGCTCTCGAACATGCTGCTGTGCACGGAAGATTACCATCTCTCAATACTGGCGAAGTTCTAGATATGCCTGGCCAAACCTGGAGAGCGTGGAACCATGCCGTGCGCTTAGGGTTACGTGGATTTGAGATTGAAGGACTTTCAGGTTTAGGCCAGCTCTATAATATATTTGGGTTAAAGACAGGAATGACTGAAAATAAAGAAGTTATTCAGAGTGCTATTCAAAATTTAGAAAATACAGACCATCATGGGCTGACGCACTCAGACCCAACACGCAGTGCTTTAGACGCGCAAGCAGTAAAAAACAAACTTGTGTGCGGTTAATTTAAAGCTGCCAATTCCGTCAGCCCAGTAGGTACTGTTTCAACCGTCTCCATCTGGACTGCATTGATTAATTCATTTGGCGTTTTGGCTGGCATATAGTTATTACAAAAAATAATTGTAGGATTTACTTATTCTAATTGGCAGCTCCTCAGAGCCACGATACGACCTAAAAACAATGAGCCTGGATAAATTACGAATGGCTTATCGCACATAGCGTGGAGGAAAACACTTATCTCCCCCTGAAGTAATTAAATTTGTTGCCCCATACCATAAGCGGGTTGTGGTTTTGGTTTGGGAGTCTTTGGTGACAAAAACCCCTTATGTTCGGCAAGGACCATCATATCATTTGCCAGGAAAATTCTGTCGGTTTGTTCTGCAAGGCCGGTTCGACTATATTGGCTCACGATCATTTGCGCTCTTGCCTGAATAGCTTTGGTACGCTCACGATCTTTCAGCCATTTTCCAGTGGCGCCGCCAACAATTAAAGCAGCAGCCGAGAATAACAGTTTTGGAATTGATTCCTGATCAGTTGCCAATAAAGCGACCACGGCCGTAGCTGTAACAGTTGCGCCTGTATAGAAACCCTTTTCGATCAGTCGCCTTGTATTCAGCTCGTCATTTGTGAGTTTTAGATAATTAGTTGGCTTGGCTGTATTGCTCATAGCTCATTCCCCATTCAAATGTATCAAATCCTAACACATCCAAGCAGAGGACTCTATGCGGGGTCAAGTCAACCAATATTATGGTTAATAGATAATCCTGACGTAGCAGAATCGTCCCTTCTCTTGAATTGACACGGCAATTATTTTGCCTAACAGTCAGCGCATAAGCACAAAATGATAATAGGTATTTTTATGACAACTGTTTCTAATTCTGAAGAGCTTGGAAAAACTATTGAGCGCGCCAAAGAGCTAGCCACCTCATTCAAGCATGAACATATAACTCTCGAACATTTATTGCTTGCCTTGATAGAAGATCAAGATGCACTTGCTGTTCTTCGCGCCTGTGATGTGGATCCTGGCATTTTAAAATCAAACGTCACTGCATTTCTTGAGAATGAAAAATCTCTCCTTGCCAAAGACGTAGCCGTGGATGCAGCCGTTATTCCCACACCTACCAAAGCCTTTCATGATACAATTGAACGTGCCCGCATTCATGTCATGTCCGCTGCACGTGATGTCATAACAGGTGCGAATGTTTTAGTAGCGATTTTCTCAATGCGGGAAAGCCACGCAGTCTATTATCTTCAAGAACAAGATATGACACGTTTTGACGCTGTCAATTTCGTCGCTCATGGAATTGCCAGAAAGCCATTGGTTGAAGTTGCACCCACGCCCGAGCCTCCAACCAGAGAAGAACTCTGGGCAGATACCCCTCAGCGCTGGCAGGCAGTGATCGACTCTGCATCTCCCGATGATTACATTGAGTTTGTACTCGCCACATCTCTCGAAGATAGAGAAGCCAATGAATGGCTTTCTACGGCATGGCAAATCGTTATGCCTTTTGGCAAAAGAACCGATGAGCCAAGACAATCTCTGGATGCTTCAGTATTGGCAACTTTGACGGCTCAAAATCCTACTGTTCAAAAAGAAATTTTGAAAATCCAGCAAGTCATTCTTGATCATGAGGGTATTATTATTCAGCAAAACGGACATGAAACTCTTTTTGCACTTAAGCGTGATAAGTTGGATTCCTTCAAAGCAGCTTTGGGATTAACGTCTATTCAAGCTAATCGCGTGCTAGCGCCTGAAAGAAACGGCTTTGCTGCACCTGCTGTCACTCCACCAACAGGGCTTAGCAGTTAATCCAAAAATTAAGAACAAAACAAAAATTAAGACTGAAGAGCCATGAGCGCTTGGCTACGTAAAGTAGAGATCGGTGATTGATCTCTGAGAAGTGGCGGGATCATTTCTTCAATCGCTGTGCGCAAACCTTCTATATATTCTGCCAGCATAAAATGTAAGAAGCCGGCTTTGTCTGGAAACACAGCGCCCGCCGATCTGGCGAGAGAAACAAGCGGCATATGAATTTCTGTCAGACGTTCCGGATCCAGTTTATCGGGCACTTCTTCTAGATAACTTTTTAAGATCTGCGCTCTTTTCTCTTCATCAGGCTCAAGGGCACTAAAAACAAGTACAAGACTTCGAGCGATATTTGCGCCCAATGCATTCGCTATGTCGCCATATTTATTGATATTATCTTCCGTGTGATAGCCTTCAGTAACTTTGAGGAGTGCAACACACCAACCCGTTCCTTTCTCAACAAGCATTGTGCTGAGATATTCAAATTGCGCAAAACGAACAGGATCCATCTCCTCATAGAGCCTTACATAGAAATTCCTGTTTCTTCTGTGATAATTCTTCAGCTGAGGCAATGCAGTTCGGATGTTATCCTGATAAGAAATGAGTGATGCCAAAATATCTACTTCATCACAGCGCACATTTCTAAACAGGTCATGAGCCTGGCTCATAATGCGTTCATCGAGCGAATAGCCTACAGAATCTTGAATGATGCGATTGATCGCTCGCAACACATAATCTGGCTTTTCTAAATCTGCTTCACTGACGCGTAAAAAAGCGCCCGTTATATCCGTTGTCGCAACCACCTCAGCCAGTTTTGACAGATATTTACCCACCTCATCAGGATTGAGCCTTTGCATCCGATCAGCAATAAAGCCGTAAATTTCTTGTTGTGCTTCCGCAGGACCTATTCCCTCTCCCATGAGCCCATCAGCAAAAGCGCGGACCAACATATGATCATTGAAGCTAAATCGATTAGGCTGCGTAACGACAGAATCTTCGCCCATATAGACATCTGATTTATAGGAAGCGATGCAAATGCCGGCAAAAAATTGTGCAAGCTCAGGATGCAGTGCTGAGGCATCGAGGGTGCCTTGATCTGTAATACGAAGCTTACCAAAAACCTCTTTCCACGCCTCGGCATGAGTGAGGTTATAAATGGCATCTTGATGACGCCCCACTCTTGGCATGAAACTGAAAAGATCGACGTTACCTTTTCCAATTTTTTCCAGCAGAACCTCTAAATTAAAGTGTATGACCATCAAGGGCACGACAATCTGATTATCTTTTACGTAACCCCCTTCAACACAGGAAACAAACGGACAATTCACACGCAACTCATCAGGCTCTACACGCGCGCGCTTGATGACGTCGATTGCCTTATGATGCGATGGGTAATATCCTAAAAGCTGTCTTATAGGTTGGATAGCAGCATCCTTTTCTTCCTCAGGGCGCAGAGCATTAACGGCAGCCGTCAGAATAAAATGAATATCTCTCGCTAAGTGCGTAGTGCCGCCGGGCGCATGTAATAACCTTAATTCCCAATTATCTTCACAGGTGCGAACCGCGCTGGCACGTGAAGAACCCAGAAAAGGTGCATTATTATTTACAGGACTATCATTAAAGGCACGCGAGAGAAAACTAAGGGGCCGGGCTTCAAAGAGCTCATAGAAAGCGCGGGCCAATTGTTTACGCACTTCAATATCTTTCTTTTCTTCAGAGGCCATAATATTAATGCCATCGCTTACCCGCCAAAGGCTGAAATGAAGTTGCATAAGCTGTGAGTTTGGAGAGAGAATGAGACCAAATTGTTCGCACGCTTGTTTCACGCGCCATTGAACATAATGACTATTTTCAATTGTTTTATGAAAGCCTTCAACCGGCACGTTGCGGAGCTCAAGTGTATTCTTGCCATCCCACCAACCAAAACCGTAATGCTCACTCGCAAAGCGTTGTTCAATGATCCCATCGATACCACCTCGGCTTTGGGGCAAGAGATGCAATGCAGAGATCATAAAATCTTTTTGAGCGAGTTGTACCTTAGGTGATTTGACGTTTCTTGCCGCATCAGCATAAAAACGCTTTGCCATCTCCCAGTTATTAAGCCATGCCTCATGATCCGACTGGCCACCACCACGTGCACGATATTCAGCTAACATCTCGAGTTCTTCATAAACCGCTCGAGCTCTATCAGCGTAAGGGATGCTTGGATCAGACAGCTCAAAATTTCGCTCAAACTGTTCGCGACAAGCTAGACGCCAGTAGGGATAAAAAGACCCAAGAGCTTTGCGAAGCTTCTCGGCTCCCGGATGGTTATGCACTCTAAAATTAATCTCTGTTCCGTATTTGATGATATAGCCAAGTTCGCGGAGACGCTCTTCTGCATCATTTAAGATTGCCAAAAAAGCTTCGTTGATGGGCCAGGTATAGATAGTTCCGGGCCATGGCGGATTACGCACAAGATCATTAGGTAACGGTTCTGAAAGCATAATTTACATTTTAATATTAATGTTTGCGCAAATAACTTGACACTACCTATCATGGGCTCTTATTGCGTAACAAGTCGATAAACACTCGCTTTATTTGCTAGAGGAATTTATGATTATTCTTGCGCTTCCTATTATGGTTAACAAAGATGGCACTTGCTCTTTTTTCGTTATCCCGAGCAAAAGCCCAACAGATGTAAATTTTTTAGAGTTTTTTGACTCCGAGACAGCAACGAATCCTGATTGGGAAAACTCACTTCCAAAAGGATTGATCAAAGATCTATCCAAAATTATCATAGCGAATGTTAGCCACGAAGATAGTGACGTTCAGTTCTATGCCTTTGCTGGTAATCATGATGATTTCGATGCCAACTATAAAGAGGGTGGCCGCTGGGTCGCTCAAGACCAAATTAAGTTTGGCCCCCTACCAGAAGGCTTTAAAGATTACAGTAAATTTGCTGGCCTCTATACAGCCTCTCTTGCTGATCATAATTTCACTGCCCTCATGCTTGCTATGCATGCCGTTCGCTCACTTCGTGCTGGCGTTGATTTCGATCAAAATGATAGTACGCACATCATGCTCATTGCCCGTCATCTGCTACCCGCTGCGGAGCTTATGTCGAGTAAATTTGATAAAGCCTTGCCTCCACTTCGTAGCGGCGGCAATCCAGCTGCATTGGAACCAATTATGAAGCTGATGGGTGACTTAAGCGCTAAAATTGCTCGTGGTTTAATTGATAAGCGAAGCGCCGAACTAGCTGTCGCCCAACGCCGCAAAGGCACATCACCCAAGGCGGCTTGAGATATATTTTTCTGCTGTTCTATATAATCATGGAAGCCAATAGGTTGCATGATTAGCGCTTAAGCAAACTCATATTGAGTGTACTCTATTTTTAACAGTCTAGCAGCCGAATATTTTTGGAATACATTTTATGAATATCATTATTCCCTATGGTGATCTCATACCCATTCGATCTGTTGTCAAACAATGGCGAGAAGTCAGCGCAGAAAATCTGGAAGCCTGGCGTGAGATTGTTGTTCGCAAATATGAGGCTGAACACGATGTTAGGACTGCTGTGGGTGAAACACCCGATGGGTTAGCCGAAATCCATCGTATTTTGGCAGGTCACGATCTTTGGAAACAAGAAGAGCCTCCAGAGTTTGAGTTTGATACAGGTATTTCCCTCACAGACGCACAGAGAAAAGATTTCGATTGCGGGCGTATAGGAAAAGTAAAACGCATGGCGCGAACTTTTCTAAAAGATGCATTTGGTGAGCTGATCGACGAACCTTCCTTTGAGAACAAGAAAAATAAAGTTAAACCAGGTGAACCACAATTTGCAGCACATCTATGGCATCGTGATCCAGCCCCCGTTGTCTCATTTATTACCAATGCATTCCCCATGAAGCTACTTCGAGGAGCTATGCCACCCAACTTTCCCCGAAGGAACCATGATTGTGTTGTCATTGGTGAATATGGCGATACGAATGTGATTGCAGAGGTTAATCAATGGGCGGCAAGTGCAGGACGCTTGGTGGAAATGCCCACCTATCAACTCATCATAGATGTGGGACAATCCTGGCATTGCCCATCCATTAATACGGATGAGAAGCCTCTCCCTCGTACATTTCAACGTGGAGCAGGTATATTCAATTTTAGACGAGACACGCCACAGTTATAATTTAATCAGCTGACACAGCTTATGAGCATTGGTAGAGTGCGTTAATAGTAAGGGAGAATATCATGACAGTCGTTTTAACATCTGAAAGTCTGACGCCTAGCATGAGAGCTCGCGTTGAGCTCGTCGCTATCGAAGCAGCCTTACGCGGAGAAAATATCCATTCATCTCTCCCTCTATTTCGCGGCATTACAGATGATGGGCGGGCTCTATTTGCATTTAGCATGGATGAAAAACCTTCAACTTTAGCTCTTTTTACACTTAACCAGGTCAGTAACTTTATTCGCAATAGCCCGGCTGTGTCAGAAATGATGGGACATGAATTTGCCAAAGCAGCCGTACGTGAGTTTAGAAATGCGAGATGGGCTCTAACCATGGGTTTTGCAAAACCCAATATGCCGCTGACTGAACTTGCACGGAGAGCAGCGGCTAAACCAGCTCCAAGCGCTTAAGATTATCAAGATCGTACTAGGCAAAAAACTATAGGCTCAGGCTGCTTTTCAGCAACCCAAGCCTATAGCTCTCTATATCTTTAGACTTATAGTCTTGATGGTCTGACGTAAGCGCCCAAAAAGAGCATCGCAGCACTGAGAACAATATGGAGGTAATGATCAGCCATATTGACCATAACCATACCAAACAGCATGTGGCTATCGCTGGCATAACCAAGAATGGCAACGATCAAATAAAAGATACCGGCGCCGATGATTGTTACTTTTCCGTAGCGCATTTTAGCGCCGACAAGGAGAGCAAGACCGACCAAACCATGCACGAGATCATGTGCAGCATTTGTGACAAAGAAACCTTCAGGACCAACCAAGGGATTGGGCACAAAAGCTAAAACCATGACGGCTAAAAAAACAGCGCCAAGGATGTTGGCCATTTGAGTGTCGTTGCGGAAGTCGATCTTCACCATGATTACCTCTATGGAACAATGTTGATGTTCCAAAGTGTTATCAAGCTATCGAGATTCGGCAATGATTCGATCTAAGCTCTTAACTCTTATACAAGATAATCCTTGGGCGGAAGTTCACCCTCACCTTCATAGGGTGGGTCTATAATACGTTCTTGTTCAACATCCCTGTCTTGAGGCGTCTCTTCTTTGCGTGATGTATCCGAGTTTTTGTCTTTCTTGGTATCCGCTTCACCATCGTCTCTATTTGTCCAGCAATATTGGTCCATGTCTTTCTCCCGAGATTTAAATGGCAAGCTTCATTAAGGAAGGTTCAGCAATAAATTTAGTACCCCTAAAATCATCTCAGTCGTAAGGTTGGTATAAAGAATAGTGATTCATATAATTGAGGGTTCTCATGCTTCTTATAGCCGTCATACTTGGCATTATCGAAGGAATGACAGAATTCCTTCCTGTGTCATCGACAGGACATCTTATTCTTTTTGGTGATTTGCTAGGCTTTGAGGGACCCAAAGGTAAAACCTTTGAGATTGTTATTCAACTCGGCGCCATTTTGGCGATCTGCTGGCTTTATCGCGAAAAACTCTTCTCAACCCTTAAAGGGACAATTGCTCTCAAAAAAACCGACATCAATTTTGTAAGCGGCATCCTGATTGCTTTTCTCCCCGCCATGGTTTTAGGCGCCCTCTTTCACAGTACCATTAAAGAACATCTTTTCAATCCAATTTCAGTTTCGATTGTACTCATTATTGGCGGGGTAGCTATTCTTTTAGCGGAGCGCTTTAAACCTAAAGCCTCTTATAAAAAGTTAGAAACACTTCCCCTTCCCCTTTGCCTCAAGATTGGCATATTTCAATGTCTTGCACTTGTCCCTGGAACATCGCGGAGTGGTGCCACCATTATAGGTGCCTTACTTTTAGGTGTTGAGCGTAAGGCAGCAGCTGAATTTTCATTTTTCTTGGCCATTCCGACTATGTTCGCCGCCACAGTTTTTCAGATCTATAAAAACTGGCAGGATTTGAATATGGATGGCATTCAACTCGTAATTGTGGGCTTCGTCGTTGCCTTTGTAACAGCCCTTTTTGTTGTACGTTGGGCCATAGGTTATATTGAACGTCACGGCTTTACACCTTTTGCCTATTACCGCATTGCGCTTGGTATCCTCATGCTTATCTTACTCTCATGAAATCTCTTGAAGTCGTTGCAAGGCCCTCTTTCAAACACGACGAGCGTGAGTGGCTCGCTAAGCTACGTGCGGCCCGTGATCCCGATAAAAGTGCACCCCATATTACGCTTGTTTTTCCGGGATCAGATTTACCTGCGCAAGAATTCACAGATGAGATTAAAAAGCGCGCCAAGGGCGTAAAGAAAATTGCTTTTAAACTTTGCTCTGCAGTTGTGGTCTCAGACCCGCAAGTTGAAGCCTATCATGTGTTTTTAGTACCAGACCAAGGGTGTGGTGCAATCACCCGCCTTTACAGCAAGCTTCATGCTGGCAAACTTGCGCCTATTATGCGGAGCGATATTACCTATCTTCCCCATGTTACTGTTGCGAGTGCCGATAGCTGGGCATCAGCCTATCAGTTTGCAACGCAGCTCAATGCCAAAGATTTTTCTGTCGCCGGCGAGATCACGGAGCTTGAAGTACATGAGCGCGATAATCGCATGATGCGAACACTTGCCACTATACCGCTCGAAAAAGCCTCACTTTTTGGCTAAAGGTACCCGCCGAGCATAGCTCGGCGGGGTCTTAAAAAATCTTACAATGCTGCGACTGGAGCCGCAGCCGTATAACGCCGCGCTTGCTGAGCCTCAAGAGCAGCATCGGGCGAAAGCCCTGATGGTTCTGAGCGGCTCCAGACGAGATTAAAGATAGCTTCACGCTCTTTATCAGGAAACAGCGCTGCAGTTACGCCTGACTGAAAAAGTGGCGAGTCTAAGGTCACAATATAATAATTGATGCCATTTTTCTCCTTGGGAAAGGCTGCTCCCACTTCATAGGCTTCGATCATAGGATCAGCGATTAATTTTAAATAGGCTTTGCCGGCAGAACTCGTTGTGGGCTTACCAATCACACTGATTGATCCCATACCAAGTCCATTAATCTTGCCATGCAATTGACCCTGACTATCTTGAATGAACTTTCCTAATTTCATATTCTTCATATCTGTCTCCTTTCATAAAAAAAGCTGCATTCGAAAATGCAGCATTACAGGCACCACGCCAGTAATTGTTGGTCAACTAAAGTTCGGCCTCAAAATTAAAATCAAAACCATATTGAGAGAGGATATCGATCCGACCATTTTCAAAAGCCCAATTGATAATTGCGGCTGTTTCAGCTTCTGCATGGCGAAAAGGAATTTTTTCAGAGTCGGGGATATTCTCATCACGCTTATTACGATGCGCGCTCTCATAAGTCGGCAAGACGCTAGTGATAGCGTGATAACGACCTAGCATCTTAGGTATCCGTCCATCCCGTGCCGCTGAAGCAAGTGCTCTTATCATACGCTTTGGCCTTACGCGTTGCAGGCCAAGCTCTCTTTCCATCTCGCGTGCAACTTGTTTTGATTTTTTCCAATGCTCGCCGGGCCAAACAGCTTTTCCACTTCTAAGACTGACACGGTTCCAGACTACATGAAAATGCTGACGGTCTTTTTTGAGATGCTCAACAATAACTCTTTGATGCTCGCCCGTTTGATAGCCATATTTTTTCTCACACCGCGCAACAATTTTCGTGAGCTGGGATGGATTTAAGCGCTCATCTTGAAAAGGATTTATACTGATATGATGAAGTGCTTTGATAACATTTGAAAAGCTTGCGATAATCCACATATTGCGAAAGGCATCATCAAGGTTTTTCGCATCAGGATCGCTGATCTCAAAAGTGCGTACATTTTCATTCTCGCCTTGCGCGCTTAAGTAAGCCGCAGCTGTATGAAAACCTCCCATAACATGGCTTACAATAATCATGGCTGTGGCATGTTCTGTAGTAAGAAGCTTTTGAGTGTTTTCAGAACATCAAGTAATGGTGCACGGATAGCTTCAACCGCTAATAAACCCCGATCATCCAAGGCACTCCCCGCTCTTAATGTGTTTTGGATCTTAGTGAGCTGACGGCCCTGGCTTGTTAATTCAAGATTGAGCGCTAAAACTGTGCGCTGAAATTCAGGGCTAAAATGTGGCTTGTAGCCAGCCCCTAAGGCTGAAGCTTTGATATAGACAGGCAATGTTAGCCCTGCTGATGCCGCCCTTAATGATACATCTGCATACTCTGGATCTGAGAAACTCACCCAAGATTGATGACGTGTTTTCTTGCGAATCTGCTTAGGCTTTGCTTTATCCCTAAATGGAGGCGGCACATATAGCGGTGCGCACACCGATGAGCGCTTTGTAAACTGACGGTTCTGTTGCCATAGATGAAGGAGCATGACCGACATAAAAGGCCCCTTGGCTAGAAAAAATGATTTTAGTTTTTATCAGGCAATAATCGCCAGACGAGATTGAAAAGCGCGCGCATGGAATCTGCGACTTGTTCATTACGAATGGTAACGCCGCCGATAGGTGGTACCGTTGAGTAAATCATCATGCTGTCGGCATAAATTTGAATATCAATATGAAAGGGATAATTGTCATCCGGTAAATATTTTGCGGCACGCAAGAATTTGGGATCATTGGTCCATTCTTTAACTTTAGCCGAAGATGCAGGCGCAATAGTTTTATACCAAGAACCATTTTTGATGCGTTTATCGATAAAACCTTTTTGCATGTTGGGATAAAGACGAATGGAATCGTAGCCTGAGGCAAAACTCATCATGTGTTTTTTCTCACCTGATGCAAATTTCATTTGCAAAAGTGCATCGTCATGCACTTGCTTAAAACCTTGTGCACCTTCAAAATAAAGGATCTCCATATCCTTTTTCTCACCAGCAATCTTTGAGAGAATGGGAACGACCTTTTCAAAATCCTCAACCAATTGTTTCTGTTTAAAGAGCACGGCTTCTGGCGATTGAGCAAAGAACCGCAATCTGCGCCCGACTTTGACCTTATTGAGAAAGCCGCGTTTTAAAAGTCGGCGCACGATGAGATCGACGGTGCTGCGCGTAAGCCCTGTTTGTTTTGCGATCTCAAAAATAAAAAGACCGTCTTTATGGCTAAGGCAGCTGAGATAGATCTTGCTCTCTTTATCCTTAAGCCCCAGACGGGACATTAATGCCATGATATCTTTATGCATTTTGACCTCTCAGGGCATAATATAACATAAAAAATGTCATTTTGCGCTATTAATAGCTAAAAAACTATCTTGGCGACCTTGAGAGTGATTGTTGTGGGTTGTTATGAAGTTAGTTTCTCTTATTTTTATTGGTTTATTGAGCGCTTTGGGCGCAGGGGCCACTGTCTCTGTTTTATCAGCAAAAGACGGTGTGAGCCCGACATCCAAAGAAAGCCTTTATGAGCGCATCACGAGCACAGGCACCATTCGTTGCGGCTACACCTCTTGGAAACCTGTTTTCTTTATTGATCCTGTCACAGGTGAGAAAAAAGGTATTTTTCATGACCTCATCGAAGAAGCCGGTAAGCGCCTCAATCTTAAAATTGTATGGCAAGAAGAAGTGGGCTGGGGATCCATCATTGAATCCATTCGATCTGGCCGCGTTGATATGGTCTGCGGCGGTTATTGGCTGAATACACCACGCCTTCGTAATCTTTCTGCGACTGCCCCCCAATTATATACCCCTCTTTATGTCTATGGACGACAGGATGAGACACGATCCTTTAAAAGCCTCAATGATCTCAACTCAGATCAACTGACAGTTGCCACGATTGATGGCAGCGGTGAGGCTGAAATTGTTGCCAAACGTTTTGCAAAAACCAAAAGATTTACGCTGACAGAACTCAATACAGAGGCCGATGAAATTCAAGCCCTCCTCACCAATAAGGTAGATTTTATCGTCCTCGATGTCGCATCAGCCAATGTCTATATGGCAGCTAATCCTGGTAAGATACGCAGCCTCTTGCCAGATGAGCCCACAGTTGTTTTCCCCAATGTTATGCTGATGCCGCAGCATGAGCATCAATTGAAAGAAGTTATGGATAATATTTTGAGGAACATTGAGTATGACGGCACCCTAGATGACACTCTTGCCCGCTATGGTGTTGGCAAATCTTTCTTGCGTAACGCAAGGCCAATTGTTTCATCTCTCTAAATCCTATCCTGGCATAGCTGATAGGACATAATTGGCAACCGCCATATCATTGGATGGATTTGCAAAAGATCCCATGCTGGCTACTTCACTGTCCCAACGTGCAAAAAGACGACGATGATAAAAGAAAGTATTCGCGGGCTCCCAAGGCAATTGAAGCGAAGCCTGGATACCGCGATGTGTTACCTCAGCATCCAAAAAGACTTTGACAGGGTTTTCTTTTTGATCGAAGCCAATCACAACATGAGAGAGAAAGCGCTGTCTTTCATACCAGCACGGCATACCTTGCGGCTTTCCTTCTGAATTTAAAATAAACACACCGATATAGGGATTACCGCTGTGATCTGTCCAAGCGGCGATACGCAAACCGCCTATATCAGGACGGCGCCAATCAACAAAAATAGGGTCTTTTGAAAAAGGAAGAGGCGGCTTAGTGATCATGACTTACCTTTCTTGAGAATGGGAAGGTTGTGGGATACAGCCCGTGACAAAACGTCTTGGCGCTTCATCACTTTCTTTAAAATCATCGGCCTGAGACGTATGAGCTGGGACATCTTTCTTAGCCATGAGATGCGGCTCAGACGTCTCTTGGATGCCAAGCACATATCCAGCTGGACAATCAGCAATTGTCATTAAACGTGGGTGATCTTCTGCATGCGCCGCTAAGGCTGAAAGCAGATAGGCAATGCCATATATGATGGCGATGCCTTTAAAAAGCTCGAGCACACTCATAGAGAGCATACCGTATATTTCCAGGAAGGATTGCCACAGCGATCGCAGCAATTATAAGTTCCCGGGCTAAAATATGAGGTAATACGATAGCCAGCAGGACAATCAGAAAAACTGGTCTGACAACCACCTACGACAAGAGTTGTTCCACCACCAAGCGATTGCCAGGACGTGCCATCACAAAACTGGATGGCAGATCCATTCCAACGGACGCTACCTTCTGTTGTACATAACCCTGTTGTGTCATAACGCGCGATCCCAGCTCCCATGGGTTGCCAATAATAGCGGCCCAATTCATCTGGGATACATTGGATAATACCTTCTGTGGGTATGAGCGATTTGACGGTGCTTACATTCTCACTCGCAGGACAAACCACGCCTATCTGCTGGGCAGAAACGGGCCAAGCGAAGGCTAACGCCACACCGAAAAGTGCGACGGTACAATATAACTTCTTCATAGAGAGCTCCTTGAAATGAGGCGAAGGTTAAAAACAAAAAAGGCGCCTCGGAATTAATCCTGGCACCCTTTTGTATTCTAATCTTTTAGTTTTTCGACACGTTTTGCAACGATAGCAGAACACTACCCTATTCACATGGGTTTGTCAAGAGATATTCTGTTTTGTATTTCATTTTATGAAATATGATGAAATTAAGAAAGGCGCCAGAGTTTGATCAATTGCTCTAGAGCACGATAAAAAGTTTTAAATTTATAACTATCCCCTACCCACTCATCATAGCCACACACGCGAATGATGAGAGCTTTCTGGGCTGGTGATAAAACGTCATAAGCAGCTTTAAGCTGCTGTTCTGAAGCGAGCAGATTAATCATGCCTATTTCATAATCGCCATGATTTCCAGATCCCGACTCACCCACTCTCACATGTAAAACAGCACGCAAATAATGCTTACGGAAAAGCAAAGCGGCCTCATACTCAATCGCATTCATTTTTTCGTGTTTAAGGTAATAATCGAGCACACATTCGGACGTTGCGCGGTAGCGTTTAACCCTTGTTTTAAAGGCATTTTGATCAGAAAGCGTTTCCACTACGAGACCAGCATTATGATGCAATCGTTCGTGTGTGGGCATCACAGCTTGATCCAAATAAAGGGCTTTTTTCTTACGATTTTTCTTAGCCATATTTTTTAAACAACCAATTCATAAAAAAAATGCCGCACGTCTATATGCAAAACCGCCTATGACAGCGTGTTTCGTTTTTCGCAATTGAAAAAAATGGTTAAGGCAAAAAAAGTGAGTTATGGTAAAGAGTGAGTGAATTTAAAATATTGTTTTCATATACGTAGAATATATTTTTTCTCACTTTCGCGAAAAACGCTACGCTTAATATATGAAAACAATATTTTACTTTCGTGATCGAGTTCTAACTTCTATACACTAACTATGACCAACACGATGTGTGAGTGATGAAAAAGACCAAGCTTAAAAATAATATTGAGAAACTTTGTCGTGAACGGGACATCGCTTTTCGCCAGCTTGGCAAAGCGGTTGGGCTTTCAGCACCACAGATCGGCCGCGTGATAAGTGGAGAGACGAAGTTGACCGTTGAGTTGCTGCTCAGAATCTCAGCCACTCTCAAAGTTGATCCGAATGATGTGATTGATGTGCCTATCAGCAAGAAGATGAAATCATCATGTGATGCCACACTTTTAGGATCCATCATTGGCTGGCTTTTAGAGGCGAGCGCAAAGCATAGGATCAAATTATCTCGTCGTGATTTAGGAAAGTATGCAAGTTTTGTTTATAAAGAGGCTGTTGAGGAACCGCTCAGCCTTCGAGAGACAAAATATCTAGCTTTTGCCACTCTGAAATCTTTGAAAATTGCGTAAGAGCAATGCCGTGACTTTAGAAAAGCCACGGCATATATCCCGCTTATTGTTGTGAGCCGCCTGACATAGAAATATGGCCGGCTGCAAAGTTTTCATTGCCGTTATTCATACCACTGAGCAAGGGACCGCCTTCATTGGTGACATTGTTATAGGCATAATAACCGCCGTCCTTACCGATGTAGCCATCTGGTGTTTGACTATAGCGAACGCGTTCTTCATACACTCTATGATTATGAGCGCGTCCATCTTGATAATATTGTGCGTCGCTCGAATTGTAGCGTGTCTGACCATGGGCAGAAGCAGCACTGCTGAAGGCAACAGTTGCTGTTAAAGCGGCGATGGCTAAAAAGAGAGGTGTCTTTTTCATTGTACTGGCTCCATTAACTGGGTTGTGAGCCATCACGATTGCGAAAGCCTTATAAGAATTCCATAGAGTTAATCATCTGAATTGAGACATCGTCTTATAAAAACGACATAAGTCCTTTGTTAGGACCTTTATAGGAACGGGACCTATACCTATTGTTGCCTTATCAGCATCCCCTTATTTCTGG
>JBASWO010000109.1:0-8304 GCA_049276515.1 Alphaproteobacteria bacterium | reverse complement strand
TATTAAAGCGGCCGGTGTAGCGCGAAAATCCAAGATGAGTGATTTTAAAAGTAACGCTGGCATGGCGTGGATCTAGCTGAAAGGTACCACCCGGTATCTTCTTGAGATCGTCAGCAGGGCCGGCATGAGCCACGGACGACAACAGTAAGAAAGCAGCCGCGAGAATAAAGGAAGGTGTGCGCATGATGGGCTCCTGAGCGATAAGGTGGGATATAAGAATTAGGAGGTGATCCGGGCAAAAGTATGTCTCAAGGGGGCACAATTTTCCAGTTGTGAAAAAGGCCGATAATCAGCATGATTAAGGCCCTTTTATCCTTTTTCTCCCTCAGGACCCCTGCATGCAGGAAAGCCATCCGATGTTAAACCGGTATGTGATACCGGATATGCCGTCTGCGGATGAGCTTTTGCCGTATTTGCGGCAGATCGATGACAAGCGTTGGTATTCTAATTTTGGTCCACAAGTCGCTTTATTTGAGCAGCGCCTCGAACATTATCTCGCCACTAAAAATAATGTGGCAGAGCATGGAATTGCGGCTCTAACACTTATGAGTTGTTATCATGCTTTGCAGATTGGCTTGCAAGTTATGCATTTGCCACCCAAAGCTAAGGTTCTCATCCCAGCTGTAACATTTCCTGCTTGTCCCTTGGCTGTGCGCCATGCACATGCCGAACCCGTTTTAGCCGACATTGATGGATCAACTTGGCACTTAACGCCGGAGATTGCCAAAACCATTGCGTCTCAAAATCAGATCCATGCTGTGATGCCGGTTGCTGTGTATGGTGTGCCTGTTGATGCTGCCGCATGGGATCAATTTACGAGCGATACAAAAATTCCAGTCATCATCGATGCTGCCGCAGCGCTTGAAGCGCAGGCCATCCCTAAGACAACTCTCGTTGCTCACAGTATGCATGCGACGAAACCCTTTAGTATTGGGGAGGGTGGCGTGTTGGTTAGTCATAATCGTGACTTGATCCATGAGGCGCGCTGTATTTCTAATTTTGGCACTCAACACCGCATCGCACTGCAAGATGGCAGCAATGCAAAAATGAGCGAGTATCAAGCAGCGGTTGCCTTGGCACAGCTTGATCGTTGGCAGACTGTAAAGCAACGACGTCGTGATGTGTTTACTCGCTATAGAAAAGCGATAGAGAAAGCCAATTTAGGCTTGCAATTCCAGCACGGAATTGAACAGGCCATTACGAGTACATTGATGCTCAAGGGTACAGGTAATCGCTCAAGCCATATCGTCAACAACATGAATGCGCGCGGCATTATGGCGCATCGCATGTATATGCCTCCGCTTTATCACCATCCTTATTTTGCTGACCTATCGGTCATTAATCAGGAAGGTAAGGCTTTGCCAGGTACAGCTTCTTTTGAGCAAAAGAAAACACTGATGCACAACAGTGAAGAAATGCAGCAAAACACCTTTGGTATTCCTTTTCATACATTTTTGAGTAATGCGGATATTGCTTTCACACTGCAGGCCCTAGCTGAGGCCATGCAAACGCCATCACATTCCTAAATGGAACATGTTGATACAATCATTGTTGGTGCTGGGGTTGTAGGGCTTGCTGTTGCTCGACAGTTGGCGCAAGCGGGCCGCGATGTACTTATCCTAGAGACAGAAAATGCAATAGGCTCAATCACCAGTTCCCGAAATAGCGGCGTCATTCATGCCGGGATTTACTACAAGCCAGGTGGTCACAAAGCGACATTTTGTGTACGTGGGCGTGATCAGCTTTACGCCTATGCGGCTGAACGCGGCATCCCACATAAACGCTGCGGTAAAATCATTGTTGCCACTGATCCCAATCAATCAGAGCAGTTGCTGGCGTGGAAAAAAATTGCTGAGCAAAATGGTGTGACGGGTTTGCGGGATCTCACGCCAGCAGAAGCGCAGCAGATGGAGCCTGAAGTTTTTTGTACAGCTGCTCTGTACTCACCCGATACAGGTATCATTGATGTTCACCATTATTTGCTTGCCTTGCAGGGCGATGCTGAAGCGGCTGGCGCAACCCTTGTTTTGCATGCTCCTGTTTTGGGTGGTGCTGTAACGGATGATGGCTTTACGCTCGATGTCGGTGGTGCATCACCTATGCAAATCAGCTGTAAAACCTTGATAAATGCAGCAGGCTTGGGCGCCCAGTATCTTGCACATCATCTGAGTGGTTTGGACAAGACAACAATCCCACCTCAAGTTCTTGCGAAGGGTAATTATTTTAGTCTTACTGGAAAGCAGCCTTTTCACATGCTGGTTTATCCATTACCGGTTTTAGGTTCATCAGGTTTGCATGCCAGCTGTGATCTCAGTGGCCGTGTACGTTTTGGCCCTGATGTTGAGTGGGTTGATACGATTGATTATCGCGTTGATCCTGCACGTGCAGCTTTGTTCGAGGATGCCATTCGTCGTTATTATCCCGCTTTGCAAAGCGGTACGCTGCAGCCAGATTATTGCGGCATTCGTCCTAAAATTGCGCGCGCCAGCCCTCATGATACAGATTTCATAATCCAAACTGAGACACATCATCGTGTAGCAGGATTGGTTAACCTCTATGGCATTGAATCGCCTGGGTTAACCTCGTCACTGGCGATTGCAGAACATATAGGCAGGATTGTCTAAATCACGCCTAACTCTTGCCATATCTTTTTGCTATTCAAACTCTCATGTCATGGACCTCTAAAAGAAGTCGGTTTTTGCTGCTCAGCTTTCTGGCTGCGCTCATCATGGCTGCACCACACTCTGCAAAAGCAGATGATTTGTTTGGCACGCTCTTGGGGGCGGGTGTCGGCGGTCTTTTAGGAAACCAATTTGGAAGTGGCGACGGTAAAGCTGCGATGACCGGTGCTGGTGTGTTACTGGGCGGTTTGCTCGGTAATCAGATAAGCCGTAATAGTTATCGTCAGCCACCACGTTCTTATCCTGTGACCAGTTATGCGGTTCAGCCGATTGCCTATAGAACCTACACACCTAATTACGTCGCACCACCTGCACCACCACCTATTTATGCTGATGATGATTATGGTAGCTATTGCCGTGAATATTCTCAAATGATACGCGTCGGTGGCCGCATTCGTGAAAGCTATGGCACCGCCTGTTTGCAGCCTGATGGCAACTGGAAAATCGTCAATTAATTCGTTCTAGGCGCACTGCCTTTGCGCCGTTATATCTATTGGTTATGAAGGGCATTCACCATAATTGGCGCACGGATGATTTTGATTTCATCTTGCCTCCTGAGCGCATTGCGCAAGAAGCCATTGAGCCGCGTGATCAGTCACGTTTACTTCATGTGACCTCAAACCTCAGTGACCATACTGTGGGAGATCTGCCCCAACTTCTTCGCCCCCACGATCTATTGGTTATGAATGACACTAAGGTTATTCCAGCGCGCTTATTCGGAAAGCGTGACGCTATATCAATAGAAATTTTACTTCACAAGAAACAAGCGCCTCAAACCTGGCTAGCTTTTGCGCGCCCGGGAAAGAGATTAAAAAATGGCGATACACTCATTTTTGCTGCTGATTTTAGTGCCGAGATTTTAGAGAAGCGCGAAAGCGGCGAAGTCTTGATCCGCTTTTCTGTTATTGATGAAAAACTTTTTGCGCTTTTGCATCGTTATGGTGAACCGCCCTTGCCACCCTATATCAAACGTGAGAAGGGCGCTGCTAAGCAGGACACAGAGCGCTATCAAACTATCTATGCTGCAAAAGAAGGTGCTGTTGCCGCACCGACGGCAGGTTTACATTTCACGCCACGCCTGTTTGAGGCTTTAAAGGCAAAAAATATTGAAACTCTAACTGTAACGTTGCATGTGGGGGCCGGAACTTTTTTGCCGGTGAAGGTTGAGCATCTTAAAGATCATGTCATGCATGCAGAATGGGGAGAAATAACGCCCGATATAGCTGCACGTATTAATAAGGCCAAACAAGAGGGGCGTAGGATTGTGGCTGTGGGCACAACATCCCTTCGTCTTTTGGAGAGTGCTGCCGATGAAGAAGGGCAGGTCCAGCCTTTTAGCCAAGACACTGCTATTTTCATCTATCCAGGATATCGCTTTAAGGTTGTAGATGTACTTTTGACCAATTTTCACTTACCAAAATCGACACTTTTCATGTTGGTGAGTGCTTTTGCAGGTGTTGAGAAAATGCGCCGTGCCTATGAATATGCCATTGCAGAAAACTACCGTTTCTATTCATATGGCGATGCAACTCTTTTGGAACGTGCATGAACGAATTTCTTTTTACGAGACTTGCTACAGATAAGCGCGCCCGCCGCGGCCGCGTTATGACGGCTCATGGCAGTTTTGAAACACCAGCCTTCTTTGCTACGGCAACGGCAGCAACTGTAAAGGCAATGCAGCCAGGTGATGTGCGTGAGGCTGGCGCTGAAATGGCAATTTGTAACACGTATCACCTCATGCTGCGCCCTGGAGCTGAGCGTGTTGCAGAATTAGGCGGCTTACACGAATTTATGCATTGGCCTGGACCCATCATTACGGACTCAGGTGGTTATCAAGTGATGTCTTTATCGGATTTGCGTGAGATTAGTGAAGAGGGTGTGACCTTCAAATCGCATTTAGACGGCAGCAAGCATGAATTGACGCCTGAGCGTTCCATGCAAATTCAGCATTGGCTCGATTCTGATATCACGATGTGTTTTGATGAATGCACGCCCCATCCAGCAACACATGATGTCGCTGCAAAGTCGATGCGCATGTCAATGCGTTGGGCTGAGCGATGCAAAAAAGCTTTTCAGCCACGTCCAGGTTATGCCCTCTTTGGTATCAATCAAGGCAGCGTTTACCCTGATCTGCGTCAAGAATCGGCCGAAGCCTTAAAAAAGCTTGGTTTTGATGGCTATGCTGTCGGCGGTCTTGCTGTGGGCGAAGGACAAGATGTTATGTTCGAAATGCTTGATGCAACCGTGCATCATTTACCTGAAGACAAGCCGCGCTATTTAATGGGTGTCGGTAAACCAGACGATGTCGTGGGTGCGGTCATGCGCGGTATTGATATGTTTGATTGCGTTATTCCAACGCGTTCCGGTCGTACGGGGCAAGCTTTTACGCGTCGTGGCACCGTTAATATGCGAAATGCTCGACACAATGCAGATCCGCGACCGCTTGATGAATTATGTAAGTGCCCAGCTTGCCGCAATCATTCACGCGCCTATATTCATCACTTGTTCCGCTGCGAAGAAATATTAGGGCCTATGCTGCTGACATGGCACAATATCCAATATTATCAGGATCTGATGCATCAGCTGCGCATGGCGATCGAAAGCAATATTTTAGAAACCTTCGCGCGTGATTTTTTTGAAGAGCAGCGACAAGGGGATATTGAAGAGTTGGATACTATGGAGATAACGTTCGAATGAGCTGGACCCGTGTCCCTCTCTGTCTTTTGTTTGCACTCTGTATGCCTGTGATGGCTATCGCCGCCTCAGAGGCCGACAGTGATAGTAAGGTGACATCAGGACTCCCGGTGCCACGTTTTGCGTCTTTGCGATCGAATGAAGTCAATATGCGCACCGGGCCCGGCACACGGTATCCCATTGAATGGGTTTTCAAGCGCCAAGGTCTGCCGGTAGAAATTATTGCTGAATATGAAATTTGGCGACGCGTTAAAGATTCTGAAGGTGCTGAAGGTTGGGTACATAAAAGCGCACTCATTGGTAAACGCGCTGCTCTTATTACGGGATCAACCCGCGATTTACATGAAAGTGCCGATGTTAAAGCACCTGTTGTTGCTCGCCTCGAAGTTGGGGCTTTAGGGCAGCTGGTATCGTGCAGCAAAGACTGGTGCAAATTAAAAGTGGGCGATATCAAAGGCTATTTGCGCAAAACCGATTTCTGGGGCACGAAAACAGAAGAAATGTTTGATTAATCCTTGAAATACAGGGTTATTTTCACTTGCTGGGTTCGCATGCTATAAACGCCTTTATGAGCAATACCCTCTATAACCGCCGCATTTTACTGATCATTTCAGGCGGCATTGCGGCTTACAAAAGCCTCGATCTTATTCGCCGTCTGCGCGAACAAGGTGCCTCTGTGCGCTGTGTGTTGACGCAAGGTGGCGCACAATTTGTTACACCTCTCTCTGTTTCTGCGCTTTCCGAAGATAAAGTTTACGGCGATTTATGGTCGCTGACGGATGAAGCGCAAATGGGACATATTCGTCTCAGCCGTGAAGCCGATTTGGTTCTTGTTGCACCAGCAAGCGCAAACATGATTGGTAAAATGGCACAAGGTTTGGCGGATGATCTTGCAAGCACTGTTCTTCTTGCAACCGATAAGCCCGTGATGATTGCGCCAGCCATGAATGTCATGATGTGGTCACATGATGCCGTACAAACGAATATAAAAATTCTTCAGCAACGTGGCGTTTCACTAATCGGCCCAAGTGCGGGCGTTATGGCATGCGGCGAAGAAGGTGAAGGCCGTATGGCGGAGGTTGCCGAGATAACGCAAGCAGTCGCTCAGCATTTTTCTATTCCAGGGCCTTTGGCTGGGAAGCGTGCGCTTGTAACCAGCGGTCCAACTTTAGAGCCCATTGATCCTGTGCGCTTCATTACAAATCGCTCAAGCGGTAAGCAGGGTCATGCTATAGCCATAGCATTGCAACAAAAAGGTGCTGAAACTATTTTGATTACAGGTCCTACGCAATTAGCGGATCCAACGGGTATTAAAACCATTCATGTTGAGACAGCTGCAGAAATGCTTGCTGCTTGTGAGGCCCATTTACCTCTCGATATTGCGGTCTGTGCGGCGGCTGTCAGTGATTGGCGTGTTGCAGAAATTGCAGATGAGAAATTGAAAAAGGGATCGGCTGAAGCCACTCTCAAACTTAAAGAAAACCCTGATATTCTTGCTTATCTTAGCAAGGCCAGCAATCGTCGGCCTCGTCTTGTGATCGGCTTTGCAGCTGAAACGACGGATGTTTTAGCCAATGCTCAGCAAAAACTTGAGAAGAAAAAATGCGATTGGCTTATCGCTAACCAGGTTGGTAAAGGACTTGGGTTTGATCAGGATGAAAATGAAGTTACGTTGTTGCGCCAGGACGGACAGCGTGATGCTTGGCCTCGTCAGAGCAAAGATCAGATAGCGCGTCAATTAGCCGAACAGATTATCCATCACTTTAAAGCTGCTTGAGGAAAAACATATGTCACGTGTTTCAGTTGCCATCACCACTTTGTCCCATGCTGAAGGTTTAGCTATTCCTGCGTATGCAACAGAGCATGCGGCAGGTATGGATTTATGCGCCGCTGTCGCCAATGATATGGTGGTCGAGCCTGGTAAGCGCGTTTTGGTGCCAACCGGTTTATCGATTGCTTTACCTGAAGGCTATGAAGCACAAGTGCGTCCGCGTTCAGGATTGGCTCTTAAAAATGGTATCACCGTGCTTAATAGCCCTGGCACCATCGATGCTGATTATCGCGGTGAGGTTCAGGTTATTCTTGCCAATCTGGGCACTGAAGCTTTCACCATTACGCGCGGCATGCGTATTGCTCAAATGGTTGTAGCAAGCTATGCACGTGTTGAGTGGCAACAGGTAAAAGAACTGCCATCATCTGAGCGGGGCGCGGGTGGTTTTGGATCAACGGGCCTTAAGGCGCGTGGCTAATTCCTGCTAGCCGGTTTGATGTATTTTCTAAAGCGTTTCTCAGCTGCTCCATAACTTCACCACGGGGTAAACCTGGTGGGAGAGGTGGTAGAAATTCAATGGTGATGACTCCGGGTTTTTTAATGAAGCTATTTTTCGGCCAGAGTAAGCCGGAATTGAGAGCCATCGGAACAAGGGGTAGTTTTAATTCCTGATAAAATGCAATAACGCCTGATTTATAGGGCTTATCTTCGCCAGGCGGGATGCGTGTGCCTTGCGGAAAAATCACAATTTTGCGCCCGTCGGCTACTGCCCTATGAGCCGCTTGCATCATACCTGATAAAGCTTTGGCGCGACCTTTGCGATCAATTGGGATCATACCGGAGCGGCGTAAATACCAACCCCAAACAGGAATATTGAGAAGTTCTTTTTTTAAAACAATCGCAGGATCTCCAAATAGAAAATGTAATTTAAAAGTTTCCCAGGCTGATTGGTGTTTGGCAGCAATGATGCAAGAGCCGCTAGGAATATGTTCCCGTCCAATGACACGATAAGTAATGCCGCCGATATGGCGCTCGATCCACTCAATTTGGTGCAGCCATAGATGGACAATCTTCAACATGTGATGTCGAGGCAGTGGCAGTGTCCAGATGAGAAGAAAGCAAACCAGCGCCGTACTACCAAACAGAGCAATATTAAAG
>JBASWO010000108.1:0-10468 GCA_049276515.1 Alphaproteobacteria bacterium | reverse complement strand
CCCCAGACATGCCCAAAACGACTCCGGGGAAGCCATTTTTGCCCACATAATCCCTTAAACCGAGCAAAAGAGCGTTGTAAATGGCCGATTCGCCATGTGGGATTGTTTTCATAACCCCTGCTTCAGGCTGGCAGCTATCTGCCGTTATTGTCCAATGCGTTAGAATAAAATCTTCATCCCAGGACGCAGCCTGCACAGCACACTTGCCTTCAGCATCTAGAACAAAGGATGCCCCATCAAAAACCAACTCATCTTGCCCGCCCACTTGATGGATATAGACAAGAGGCAACCGACTTTCTTTGATGCGAGCTTCCGCTAAAAAGCGGCGATCATCCATTTTTCCGACCTCAAAGGGACTGCCGTTTGGCACCAAAAAGATTTGAGCACCGCGATCTTTCAGAATACGCGCAACCGTTGGCGTCCACATATCCTCACAAATCATCACCCCCAACCGTATGCCCCGAAAACTAATGGGCTCTGGCATCTGCCAGGATGTGAAGACGCGCTTCTCATCAAAGGGGCCGTAATTAGGAAGGTCGCGCTTAAATGTTTTTCCTGCGATGCGACCTTCGCTTAATAGAAGCATTGCATTATAAAGCTTGTCATCTTCACGCCAGGGTGTGCCAAGCAATATGGCAGGACCACCATCAGCTGTTTCACGCGCTAAAGCCTCAACGGCCTTATGAACAGCATTTTGAAAACTGGGCTTTAAAACGAGATCTTCGGGCGGATAAGCGGAGACAAAAAGCTCCGAGGTCATAATCAGATGCGCACCTTGAGCTGCAGCTTGCTTACGGGCTGTGCGCAGCTTTCCAAGATTGCCGGATATGTCACCAACAGTCGGGTTGAGTTGTGCTAAAGCAAGCGACAACTTCTCCGGCATTGAGACGTCTCCTTACGATTTAAGAATTAAGGTTTTTTCTTAAAAGGCGCACCCAACACATCCACATTCTTCTGTGTGTCGTTCAATGCGGCCTGGGCAGAAGCAACAATGGCATTGCTCGTCGCATTGGCATCATTTTGAGCCTCATTGCTCATGCAATCCATGTAGATGCGCATCAGCTTCACATACTCGTTATATTGCGTGACAAGTACATTCATATCATTGGCAGGTGAAAGACGGTCAGCTTCCAGTAAAGAGGGAGGTGTCGTTGGCTGTACACATTGGGTTGATCTCCAAGTAGCTTGGCCATTGGCTACCGTAACTTCACCGGCTGTGGCGGTTGTGATCGACATAAGTAAGGCCAAAAGAACATAAACTGCGCGCATATCACCCCTCCATGGGTTTAAAGCACAAACATGGATAACTTGCGGGATAGTAGGCGGAATGGCAAAAGGATGCTACAAAATATCATCTAACTTTCGACAGGATATTACCTAATGATTCCGCGCTATTCCCGCCCCGAAATGGCCACCATATGGGAACCCGAAAACAAGCTGCGTATCTGGTTTGAAATTGAAGCCCACGCCTGCGATGCCATGGCAAAGCTAGGTATCATTCCAGCCTCAGCAGCTAAAAATATCTGGAAAAAAGGTAAATGGAATATCAAGCGTATCGATGAGATTGAAAAAGAGACACGGCATGATGTTTTGGCCTTTCTTACAAATCTAGCCGAATATATCGGACCCGATGCGCGCTTTGTACATCAAGGCATGACTTCAAGCGATGTTCTCGACACCGCTTTCGCTGTCCAGCTAAAACAAGCCGCTGATTTACTTCTCAAAGATATTGATGGTGTTTTGAAAGCACTCAAAAAGCGCGTTGAAGAAAATTTAGATGTCATCACCATTGGCAGAAGCCATGGCATTCATGCTGAACCCACAAGCTTTGGCTTAAAACTGGCGACACATTATGCGGCTTTTGCCCGCGCTAAAAAGCGCTTGCAAGCGGCGCGCGATGATGTTGCAACCTGCGCTATCTCAGGACCCGTCGGCACCTTTGCAACTGTTGACCCTGCTGTTGAAGCTCATGTGGCGAAACAAATGGGCTTATCTGTGGAACCCATCTCAACGCAAGTGATCCCACGCGATCGGCACGCCATGTTCTTTTCTGTCCTTGGCGTCATCGCAAGCTCAATTGAGAATTTAGCGATTGAAGTTCGCCATTTGCAACGCAGTGAAGTAAGAGAAGCTGAAGAGCCCTTTGGTAAAGGTCAAAAAGGCTCGAGCGCTATGCCTCATAAGCGCAATCCTATTTTGTCGGAAAACCTCACAGGCCTTGCGCGTATCGTGCGCGGCGCTGTTACCCCTGCCCTTGAAAATGTGGCTCTTTGGCATGAACGTGATATCTCACATTCAGCTGTTGAACGCGTCTTTGGACCTGATGCAACAATAGCTCTCGATTTTGCACTCACACGCCTTACCGGCATGATCAGCAATATGACTATTTATAAAGGTCGGATTAAAGAAAACCTCGACTCGCTGGGTGGCCTTCATTTCTCGCAACGCGTGTTGCTTGCTCTTACCCAAGCCGGCATAAGCCGCGAACAATCTTATAAAATTGTTCAGTCAAATGCGATGGCACTCTGGAATGATTTGCAAAAAGGTAAGAAAACTAACTTTGCGGATCGCCTGAAAGCCGACAAAACAATTCAAAAGCATGTAAAGCCAAAAGATTTGGCTGCTTGCTTTGATCAGAAATTTTATATCAGGCACGCTAAGACGATATGGAAACGTGTCTTGGAAAGCGGAAAATAAGTAGTTTAGCGGTGATTGACCAGCTTGAGCTGAACATTGGCGTTAACTTCGCCCGCTACATTGATGAGATAAGATAAATCTTCTGCTTCACGCCAAGCACGGCACAAAGCATCTGTATTGTTGGATGATTTCTTTTCGTCATTGACGAAGGGATTTTCGAGAGAGGTCTGATATTGCCGATGTGCAGCTTCAGCACGAGCCGTCAAATATTCGGGCAAATCGGCAACGTCAATTTGACTAAATTCTTCCGCGCTTAACGCAGACTGCACGCGCTTTGCGATACGAGATCCATAGCATTGGTGCAGTTCATCATAAAGCATGGCGGACACTTAGTGACGGGTTTGATACCGCATGTTTTCCCTCATCAAACGGAAAACATTTTTAAGGCGGTCTTCATTGGAAAGCCTGGTAACGCGTGCTTCAACGATGCCTTCGAATTGTTCTAGGGTGCGCAAAATGGAAATGGCGTTGTCGCGACCAAAGCGCGATTCCAGCTCATTAAATTCTAAGGAAGTCGGTGTTAAATCCATATCGCCCATACGATTTCGCCCTATTCGCATATATTATTAAGACTCAAAAAATCAATTCATACTACCTATTTTGAAGCATAACTTCCCATTTTAAGGTTGTAAAGGGCGCAATATAGTTTCGCGGTGGATAACTCAAGACGTGAGTACTTATCCACAGCTATTTGAATTTGAAGCTACTTTAAGGTTAAGCGCTGATCTGTTTGCGCGCTGCAGTGTATAAAATATTCATCTCTTTTTCTAAGCGATGACGGCTCACTTCCAGCCCTTTTTCCTGCAGATCCTTGCTGGCTAAATTCAGCAATTCATCACGGCTCTTGATTACAAGCTCGACAGCTTTGCCGGCATAGTTTTCGGCCTCAGCCCCTTCCATGCCTAGCTGATGCGCGATCCATAAACCAAACTGTTTGGCCGCACGACTACTAGCTTTAAATTCCTTTTCTTCATCCATTTCGAATTTTTTTTCGAAAGCTTTACCGCGATCTTCAAAATCAGACATTTTATCCTCCGTCGTTTAAATCGAACCAGGAGCTAGCTTAATTTTTAGGCCATCCAAATTCTTATTAAAGATAATCTGGCAAGCCAAACGTGAATCTTCATTCACATCGAAAGCTCCATCAAGCATACCAATTTCTTCTTCATTGGGCTCCGGAATACGTGATTTCCATTCTTCTGCAATATAGACATGACATGTTGCACAGGCACACGAACCACCGCATTGAGCTAAAATGGGGATACCACCCTCACGGATAATCTCCATGACACTCCATTCTTCTGTTGCCAGAAGCTCGTGTTCTTTACCTTCCATATCCGTCAAATATATATTCATAACTTAAGCTCGTGTGGGTTGGTCGTTGCGATTATTCAGCTGCATCAACGCCCAGTTTTGTCTGGAGGTCGCTGCTAGAGGTTGTGTATTGAAAGCGATAACGGCGATCAGGGTGAATATAAGCAAAGACCTTCTTCGCCATCAATGCCGCTTCATGAAAGCCTGACAAAATAAGCTTCATCTTGCCGGGATAGGTATTGATATCGCCGATAGCAAAGATTGTAGGCACACTTGTTTCATAGGTTGCTGTATCAACAGGTATCAAATTTTCGTGCAAATTAAGGCCAAAATTGGCGACAGGGCCTAACTTCATTGTCAGACCATAAAAGGCCAACAAATTATCGCAGGCGATATCGTGTGAATGTTTTTGGTCATCTACGATTGTAGCACCGGTAATTTGACCATCAGCACCCTTAAGAGTTGTCAAATTGCCAATTCTTAAATCCATTAAACCTTCTGCCACCAGAGAACGCATCTTAAGAACAGAATCTGGTGCTGCACGGAATTCATCACGACGATGAATAAGCGTCACACGTTTTACAATGGGCTGTAAGTTGATAACCCAATCAAGTGCGCTGTCACCGCCACCGGCAATGATGATGTTTTTGTCGCGGAATTGCTCCATCTTGCGCACAGAATAGAAGACAGACTTATTCTCATATTCCTCAATACCTTTAATCGGTGGACGCTTAGGAACGAAACTACCACCACCAGCGGCAATAATAACAACCGGAGCTTCCAAGACAGTGCCGCGATCAGTTGTCAGGCGCCATTTGTTGTCAGGAAGCTTTTCTAATTTTTCGGCCATCTGGCCAAAATGGAAAGCTGGATGAAACGGCTTGATTTGTTCCAGCAGACGCTCAGTGAGTTCTGCACCCGTACAAACAGGTACAGCTGGGATATCATAAATAGGCTTTTCAGGATAAAGCTCGGCGCATTGACCGCCAGGGCGCTCAAGAATGTCAACCAAATGACACTTCACATCATTTAGCCCAAGCTCAAACACGGCAAAAAGGCCAACCGGGCCTGCGCCAACAATAATTGCATCTGTCTTGATGGATTCCGTCATTTTGACCATTTTTCCTTTTCAGAACGAGCGTCTTAGCGGAGTTAGCGCGGTCGTTCAAGTGCTCTAGGCATCATCGCCCCGAAATAGCGATTTAAGCCTAATTCGAAGGTGGATTTGTCCCCGAATATGAGTGTGCTTGTTGGATTAGGTCGCGGCAATCACTGTCTTCGCCTAAGCCTAAATCGATAAAAGGAATAAGGGCTGCAACAGGCCTAAAAAACGCAGTGCCTCTCTTTCCTAAGCGCCTGTAAATTTAGCCGGGCGCTTAGCTTGATGAGCTTTAACAGCTTCTTTGAAATCAAAGGTGCGCGAGCATGCACCCCAATGCGTATGCTCAAGGCCAAGATGTGTAGTTAAGTTTTGCTCAAACGCCTTAGCCACTAAAACCTTTGTACTGCCAAAAGCACGCGTTGGACCATTGGCTAACTTATCAGCCCAAGCCAGCGCTTCATCTTGCAATTTAGCATCATCAACAATGCTATTCAGTATGTTCAGTTTTTCTGCTTCTTCCGCAGTGAAGGTTTCGCTCAACATCAAAAGCTCATTTGCTTTTGCTATGCCAACGCGTCGCGTTAAAAAATATGAAGCTCCACCATCAGGCGACATCGCATAGGATGTGAACTTGCAGTTAAACTTCGTCGATCGTGCGGCAATGATAAAATCACTTGCCAACATGAGGCTGATACCGGGCCCTGCAACTTCACCATCAACAGCAGCAATGACGGGTTTCTCCATAGCCTGAAGCTCACGAACAACAGAATGATAGGGCATAATCAGTTGATTGGCCCGCTCAAGGGCAATATTGACATCACCCGCATACATATTCATCTCGATGCCATGCATGAAATTACCGCCAGCACCTCGAAGCAAAAGAGCGCGCACACTTCTGTCAGTCGTCACATTCTTAATGATATTGTGAAGAGCCGTCGCCATTTCGAGCGTGAGGGCATTACCATGAGCGGGGCGATTAAAAGTAATCACCAACGCAGAGCCGCGCATTTCAGAAAGTACTTCGGGCATATAACAACCTAATCCGGCGAGTCGGACTGCCTTTGAATTAAAGGCTTACAGAGTTGCTTTTACAAGCATCTTCCGCTTAGCTTAGATCACTCAATAAATGGTTGTTGCACATGAATGACAGTGAAGTCTTGATTGAATTCCAACGCATCGGCAGCATTGTCCGTGTTACAGCCATTCATGCCGCTACTGGAACGGAAGCCATTTTTCAAGCGCCTGCCAATACAAGCCACAATGACTTGCAACGGATGGCTGTCAAAAAATTAAATTACGTCTTACAGAAGAAGAAGGACTAATTACTCACCACCGAATGTCTTACCAAAAAGACTAAAGCCTTTTTTCTTAGGCGCTTCAACAGGTGTCGGTGGCGGAGGCGGTGGAGGCGCCACAACCGCGCTTGTTTCAGGCACGGGCGCAGAGGATGTAACAGGTACAGCTACCTCACCTTTCGCGCCTGTCTTTTTTGCTTTTGCTGTTGATAGTGGGACAGAAGCAGCTACTGGCGCCTCTACAGCAGGCTCAGATTTAGTTGCTACAGGCTCTACTTTCTTTGGCTCTACTTTCTTTGGCTCTTCTATCTTTTGTTCTTCTTTCTTGGGTTCATCCTGTGCCACAGACGGGATGAAAGCTACACTCACAATATGCACAACATTGTTGCCAAGTGACAAATCTGAAACAGAGACGCTACCGCCATTAATTTTTGTGCCATTTTTATTAGCACCATCAAAAAGGATCATATCTCCACTTGCTGCAGCTGATGAAAATTTACGCTGGTTCATCGAGCTGGAAGTGATGCGGCTTCCTATGACAACGTGATATTTAACAAAACTCTGAAGGCTTTCCTTGGTTGCCTTGATCTTTTTCATATGCGCACTTGAAATATCGCTAATCGCACTATCTGTAGGCGCAAAAACTGTAATGGTTGTATCCTTGTTCTGAAAGATATCCTTCAGACCTGCATCGCTGATCAGATCCACAAACTTGCCCAATTCCTTGCGGCTTTTGAGTAGGTCATAGACTGTGTCCGCAGCCTGGGCAGGTACGGTGGTTAAACTAAGACCAAAGAGGACAACGAAAAGCAGTAAGGAAAAACGGCGCATAGCGACTCCTCAGAAAAGGCGGGTCCTCTATGGTAGGCCTTGCACAAAAACCGTCAAGGGCCTTGCTTTAAAAAGTGATCAGGTTTAAGCAGATTTCATTCAAATTTGGCAGGAGATTCAGATCATGGCTCGTAAAAAGATTGCGCTTGTAGGTGCAGGACAAATTGGTGGCACCCTAGCTCTGTTGGCGGGCCAAAAAGAATTAGGCGATGTTGTTTTGATCGACGTGGCCGAAGGTATTCCTGATGGCAAAGCCCTAGATCTTTTCCAAACCAGCCCCGTTGAAGGTTTCGATAGCAAATTAACCGGCGGTACAGATTACAGCCTGATCAAAGATGCTGATGTAGTTATCGTCACAGCCGGTGTGCCGCGCAAGCCTGGCATGAGCCGCGATGACTTAATCGGCATCAATACAGGTATCATCAAGACAGCTGGTGAAGGCATCAAAAAATATGCACCGAACGCTTTTGTGATTGTCATCACCAATCCGCTCGATGTCATGGTTTGGGTCATGCAACAAGTGACTGGTTTCAAACCCAACAAAGTTGTCGGCATGGCTGGCGTCTTGGATGGCTCGCGCTTCCGCACCTTCTTGGCTATGGAATTTAACGTCTCTGTTGAAGATGTTTACGCATCTGTTCTTGGCGGTCATGGCGATACCATGGTTCCAATGGTTCGTTATTCGAGTGTTGGCGGTATTCCCCTCCCCGATCTTATCAAGATGGGTTGGACCACCAAAGAGCGTATCGATAGCATTGTTCAGCGCACACGTGATGGCGGCGCAGAAATCGTCAAACTTTTGAAGACAGGCTCAGCCTTTTATGCTCCAGCAGCATCAGCCATTGCTATGGCTGAAAGCTATCTGAAAGATAAGAAACGCATCTTGCCATGCGCGGCTCATCTCAATGGCGAATACGGCATCAAGGATATGTATGTTGGCGTTCCCGTTATCATTGGGGCCGGCGGCGTTGAGAAAGTTGTCGAAATGCAATTAAACGCCGAAGAAAAAACTATGTTTGATACATCAGTCAAAGCCGTGAAGGATTTGATGGAAGTGACCAAACCTATTTTGTCCAAAGCTGCTTAACTTAAAAGGAGAGTGCCATGAGTTTTTCTGCACAAATCAAAGACGCCATTCGTGATCTGCATCTTTTATCACATCCTTTCTATCAGGCTTGGACAGAAGGTAAATTGACGCAGGAACAACTGCAAGAATATGCCGTGCAGTACAAACCTTTTGTCGAAGCTTTTCCACGTTTTGTAAGTGCTCTTCATAGCAACTGCGAAAGCCCAGCGGCTCGCGCTGAAATTCTAGAAAATCTTATGGATGAAGAAGGCAAGACTGGCCGTTCAGCACCACATCCACAATTGTGGCGTGATTTTATGGATGGCCTCGGCGCTATTGATCATGCTCAGTATGGTGACGCTGCCCTCAAGACAAAAGAAACATTCCTTGCGTCCTGCAAAGCATCCTATGAAGAAGGTCTTTGCGCACTTTATGCTTATGAATATCAAACACCAGCTATCTCAAAGACGAAGATCGAAGGTCTCAAAAAGTTCTATGGCCTTACCGATGAACGTTGCTTTGAGTTTTTCACCGTGCATGAAGTGGCGGACATTTATCATTCGCAAACCTGTGAAAAGCTGATTGATGCAATCCCAGCTGACAAGCAGGCAGCAGCCCTACAATCAGCCCGCAATGCCGCACAAAGCCTATGGAATTTCCTCTCAGAAGCTTATGGCGACAACAAAATGGCTTGCTAAAAGCCTTTAAATTCAAGCAATCAAGGCGGCGTTATAGTTAACGCCGCCTTTTTTGTTACTGAAAGCAATATTGGCGTTGATCCAACCCTCCCCAATCTTTAAATCAAAAGCAGTTTTGGGCTTTATATATGGGACTAATTATTATGAATGCAGTTGCCAAACTTGAGATAGGAACAACACAGCACACACAACCTGCGCAAACTGTTGAAAGATTAAGCGGCCCTCACATGCTTAACCAGTTTGGCGTACACGCTGCCGAATCTGGAAATTACGCTCTAGCCGCCCAATATTTTGCGCCACTCGTAGAAAAGAAATATCCGCCCGCTCTCTATAATTTTGCGTGCATGATTTGGGCTGGTCATTATCCTGAAGTGACAAAAGAAGAAGCAACACATTACATGTTAAGCGCTGCGAAGCGTGGCCATACTTTAGCGAAAGCTTGGATTGAGAAATTTTTTCTCGAAAATGCTGTAAATATCCCAGCTACACTTGCTGGATACGCCTTGTGTCAGCGCGGCGTCATGGCTGGCTCACAAGTAGCCGGTGGCGTCATTATGACCATGTTACGCAAAGCCAAGATCGTGCCGGGTGTTGGCGGTGTATTTGCTCAACTTCCTAACAATGGCGGCCTTATTAAAATCAGCCCAGGCACAAAGCTTACACCATAATTTATAAAATTTAAGCCAAGCCTTATTTTTAAATGAAATTTATATGCAGGATGTCATGCAATTTGATTTGAATACATACGTCAAACTCGACGAAAAGGTTTTAGCTGCACTTGTTACAGCTGAAACAACAGACGTTACGGATCCCTCCGTAGCCTTTCTGCGCTCTTATATTTTTGATGGCTGCTTTGGCCTCACGGATGGCATCGATAAAAAAACTGCTTTTCAAGAAGCGGTTCTTGGGATGAAAGTGAAAGACACTTTATGTACCGCAAAAGTTGCTGTGATGCTGGCAGTTGGTAGCGGCACTGCTCGAGATATAAGGCAGGCTGACAAACTATCTCGTGCTTGCATCGAAGATCTCGAGGTGCTTGCCCAACAAGGTAATCCTTACGCCAAATGTATCGCGGGCCTTTTGTACGGTTTTGGTATCGGCATGCGGGATAAAGTTAAGGGATTTAATTATTTTCTGTCTGCGAGCGAGCAAGGTGAGCCGATCGCACAAAATAATTTAGCCAATTGCTACATCGATGGGATCGGCACAGGTATTGATCTCAAGCAGGCAAAGCGTTGGGCAATGGCCAGCGCTTACAGCAATTATCCTTACGGCCATTTCACGATCGCTCAACTTCTCGAAAAAGAAGGTGATCTTCAAGGCGCTGTTGAACATTATGAAAAAGCAGGCGAACAGGGATATGTTTCTGCCATGGTCCATGCAGCAGAATATTATGCGTTTCGTGAGAGTCCTGACCTACAAAAAGCATTCGAATGGTTTAAAAAAGCTTCAGATCACGGCGAAT
>JBASWO010000107.1:0-1680 GCA_049276515.1 Alphaproteobacteria bacterium | reverse complement strand
GTAATAGCACCACCCACTGCATTAATGATGCGGTCAGCACCAATTTCCTCAGGGCGATCGAGTAAAATTTTAATGCCTGGATCGACATTGGATGATCCTATCACAAGTGGCTCACAATCAAAATGATCTCGGCAAAGCTTTATCAAAGGAAAATTGGCATCTGGCACAACACTACCCATGATGGCATGGGTGACCTTTTTAGGATCCAGCCCCTTCTGCTGCATAAGGCTGCGTAAAAAAACGGCATACTCATCGGCTGTATGTTGGGCATTTGTCGAAGAGCGCCATACGCCCACAACCTTTGATCCCTCAAAGAGAGCAAAGACAATATTGGTATTGCCGGCATCAATCGCAAGAAGCATAACGAGTTAGGTCCCTGTAAAAACGTCGCCGGAAGCTATAGCTCGTTCCGAGCCGTCCGCCAACAAGAGGATCAAACTACCATCTTTACCCAAATCCTTAAACGTACCCTTTATGGTTTCTTGAGGCAGTCGAACGCTTAATGGTCCTTTTTCAGCATGCTCTAACCAAGCCAAACGTATAGGTGTAAAGCCCTCAGCCTTTATGACCTCATACCAACGCCAAAGGCTATCGAGCAGCATTTCAAGAACCGGAACCAATTCAATCTGATCCATGGCTTCAGCATAAAGCGAAGTGGATGGGTAAAGCACTTCATCAGGGTGGTGTAGAACATTTAATCCGATACCTACGACAACCCAGCCGTCACCAGCCTCAAGCAAAATACCGCCGATCTTTTTACCATCCACCAAAACATCGTTCGGCCACTTAAGCGTCACCGAGGATTGAGGTAGGAAGTTATCAATCAAGTCACAAAGTGCTAATGCAGCTACAAAACTATATTGCCCGAATGTTTGTAATTCATGAGAAGGACGCAAAAGAATTGAGCAATAGAGATTACCTTGCGGCGAAATCCAACTGCGCCCATGACGGCCACGTCCAGCTTTTTGCTCAAGCGCCCAGACAACTAAACCTTCAGCTTCTCCGGCCCCTGCCGCTTTTTTGGCGTCATCATTCGTGCTGTCAGTAATTTCGTGTCTTTGGATGCGGTAAGGTTTCATTACCCTAGAAAACTACGCGTTGCCGCAGCAGCCCCATCAATCACGGGGGTTGGCCAGAAGGTAAAGAGCAGCATGTAAAGCGCAGCTACAGCCAAAGTAAATTTCACACCAAAGTCTGGCAATGGATCAATAGGATGCTGAGGCTCATCAAAATACATGACCTTGATGATACGCAAATAATAGAAGGCTGATACCACACTGGTCAGCATGCCAATAACAGCCAAGGGAACCATATGTGCTTCAACAGCAGCGAGGAATACGAAATATTTACCGAAGAACCCAGCTAAAGGCGGCACACCAGCCATAGAGAACATCAAAATGACCATGACCAAGGCAACGACAGGATTAGTCTTAGCTAAACCCGATAAATCACTGATCTGCTCAATCATTTTGCCATGACGGCGTAAACATAAGATAACTGCGAAAGCACCCAAGGTGTTCACAAAGTAAATTGCCAAATAAATGAGGACAGCTTGCATACCGCTACGTCCACCGACGGCTAGCCCCACCAAAGCAAATCCAATGTTAGCAATGGAGCTATACGCCATCAGACGCTTTATGTTGGTTTGCATTAGACCAGCAAAACAGCCCAGTATCATTG
>JBASWO010000106.1:0-12337 GCA_049276515.1 Alphaproteobacteria bacterium | reverse complement strand
ATCCTGCGCTTGTAGCGCGGAGCCGGAAATTGCAAAAATATCGGTAACTTCTTTTGCCATTAGACGCTGCCTTTCAGAGCAATCTTGAGCATTCCACTGATCTTTTTATAAATGGAAGAGACTTCCTTATAATCAACGGCCGTCTTTGATACTTTCATCATTTCATCTTCAACATTGACAGAATTACCAGATGGCATCGTCTCATAGGTTTTGGCCTTGATGCTCTTTGCATTCACACCAGCCATCGAAGCTGGAATAATATGATTGCTGTTCGTAACATGCATGCCAACATTGGCCTGCTTTAAGGCATCACCAAAGCTAAAGGGCGATAGATCGCGCGCCTTGTAACCAGGCGTAGAAGAATTAGCGACGTTTTCCGCAAGCACGGCCTGTCTTTGGTTTAAGTAGCTCATCTTCTGTTTAAGAAGATCGAGAAGGCCGGAACTGTTCGTTTCCATATTTCTATCTCCTGTCACGAGGTCGGACATGGCGTGACATCGGCGCAACCGTTGCTGCGCCGGAACATTGTGCTGCCCGGACAGTTAAAAAAGGGTAAAAACTGGTCGATTGGCCTTTAGACATGGATTGGGCTAGGCTCTTGAAATGACCGAAAATAAGGACTCTCCCTCAGCTTTTTCTCCACTTAAAACGCCCGGAGCCCGGTCGGTTGCAGTGGCGATTAAGGGCGAAGGGGGTAATCCCGATTCTCTCCCCAAGATTATAGCCTCAGGCCGCGGGAAGCTAGCGGAACAAATACTCGAATTGGCTTTTGCCAAAGGGGTCAAAGTACGCGAGGACGCTGATTTGGCTGAATTACTCGCAAAACTTGATCTTGATACCCCCATCCCTAGTGAAGCTATTATTGCTGTGGCCGAGATTCTCGCCCGCGTCTATCAAGCTAACGCGCAGCTGCAACAACCTCCACAAGAGGGTAAGCCATGACCAACCCGCTCGAGCAACTAGACGCCATCAAGAAATACCTCTCAGCTGCTGATGACGTTTTAAAAGCGGGCTATATGCCTGACATCACCACGCTCCTGGCTGAAGTTACAAATGCTTGCGAAGCCGTACAAAAAGCTCCTAAAGAAATGCATGATAAATGTCTGCCAGAACTCATCAAAGTGGTTGAACAGATGAATGCGTTTGAGCAAAGAATGCGCGATATGCATAACAGCAAACAAAACGGACCGTCTTCATGAATCCAGATCCCGAAAGCATTTCCTGGGTACGTATATTAATTGCCTTTGTTGTTGTCTTCGGCCTCATTGCCGCCCTGGGCTATGTCCTAAAATATATGAGCCTGCGCGGCATGCGCTTACCCGGAACAGCGGGACCAGCACGCCGCCTTGAGCTGGTTGAAAGCATGGCGCTTGATGTTCGCAGGCGCCTTGTCATTATCCGTTGCGATGGCCAAGAACATTTGCTGTTGCTTGGCCTTAATCAGGATATAGTGGTTGCACCGAATCTGAACAAAGCCTCCGTTACCTCTTTGCCGACAAAAAACGCTTCATGACGTTTAAACCCTACACATTCACGAAAACAAAGTTGGCCCTTTTGCTCTTTGGCCTTGCCGGGCTTTTCGTGCTTTACGGCCCACATGAGGCTTTAGCCCAAGCCGTCAATTTTGATTTAGGCCAAGGCCCTACGACCAGCGCTCGATTAGTTCAGATCGTTTTGCTCATCACTGTTTTGTCTTTAGCACCATCCATTCTGGTTATGGTGACGTGCTTTACACGCGTGGTCGTTGTTCTCTCCTTCTTACGCACTGCTCTTGGCACACAGCAAACGCCACCCAATGTGGTGTTGATCAGTCTCGCTCTCTTTCTAACGATGTTTATTATGCAGCCAACCTTTGATCAGGCTTGGGAAAACGGCGTACGCCCCATGATGAACAATCAGCTGGATGAAGAGACAGCTTTTGGACGCATGATCGAGCCGTTCCACGATTTTATGCTGAAACATACAAGGCAAAAAGATATCGCGCTCTTTGTTGAGATTAGCAAAGCTGCTGAAGCCAAGAGTGCGGCGAACAAACCGCCTGCTACGAATGCAACTCCAGCACCCGCTAAGCCTGCCGATCAAGCAGCAAAGCCCGCGAAAGAAGAAGTCTCTTTACGTGCTTTGATACCTGCTTTTATGATTTCAGAATTGCGGCGCGCCTTTGAGATTGGCTTTTTGCTCTTTTTACCCTTTCTCATCATTGACATGGTGATCGCATCAATCCTGATGTCTATGGGTATGATGATGCTCCCACCTTCCATCATCTCTCTCCCCTTTAAGATCATCTTCTTTGTTCTTGTAGACGGTTGGTATTTGATCTGTGGCAGCCTTATTCAGAGTTATGGCGGCGGATAAAGCTTCAGTCATAACTAATTGATATTCCTTAGAAATTATTGATTTACATTGCTCAACGCATGCCAAAAAATATATAAAGGGCAACATTAACCGAGCTAGGGGACTATTTTCATGGCCGTTGAAGTTGCTTTTTTCTCAGCCGAACTGCACGCCAAGATCCCTGATCTGACCGAAGCCTATTCTGCGGCAGGCGCCGCAACTTGTGCGAATATTTTTCTTAAGTCCAGATCTCTGACTGAAATGAATGCTCGGTTATGGCGCGAATATGGGGACTGCAAGCTAGTTGGTGTCATGGCCCCGAATGGTACAGATATTATTGTAACGCTGGATGAACAAGGCCACGTTGTACAGAAGCCCCATGATCCGAAGCATTCGACACTCCAGCAAGTCATTAAAGCTGGTCGTGAACTCTCGGCTGCTCATGAAAAAGTAACAGACCGTGATCGTAAACTCTTAAACAAAACGCTGGTTTTGAATAGTCACGGCATTTCAGCTCGAGCTCGTTTAGCTGCTGCTTAATTACTTTTGATTACGCTCCGCTCGCAGAGCATCCAACTGTTCTTGCGTCAGTTGAAAACCCATCAAAACTTGATAGTTTGAGCTCATTTCACGCTGCTCTTTTGTCAGCGGGATAAAGACACGAAACTCTTCATAGCTTTCCGTAAGCTTGCTGTCTGATGGAAAGCGAACCTCAAGCGTCATTTTTTCCTTACTCACTATATTCTTGCCCGGATCAACTACAGCGACAAAATATGGAAACGTTGCGCGGTTACCGCCAAGACGTGGGCCTTTGCCAGCTTGAATGCGTAGATTGTAAGAAATATCAACGCCCTCTTCTTGATATTCGCACTCACCACTTACGGTCACCATTTTAGCAGCGGCAACAAATTCAGCTGGATCTGCTTTTTCAGTACCATAATCACGAATACCCTCAAGTTCGCGCAGGATGGCAACTTGGGGACAGATATTTGTCAGCCTTTTAGCAGCCGCCTCTTCTTGCTCTTTAGCTTCCTGCTCAAGCTTTTCTTTTTCCTGTTCTTTCTCTTTATCCTCATCACCATCACTGGCGCAAGCCGACAAGATCAGCAGGAAAGAGAGTGCAAGGTGAAGGTAGAACGGTTTCATTTGGCCCCCATTTTTAAAGCTACCTTATCGATGATAGCGACAGCATCATTGATTTGAGTTTCTGTAACAATCAAAGGCGGCAAGAAGCGAACCACATTATCACCCGCTCCTAGCGACAGCAGCTTTTCATCGCGTAGTTCTTTGACGACGTCAGTATTTAAAGGAATACAAACAAGGCCCTGCATCAAGCCTTTACCGCGATGACCTGTAAACACCTTCGGATGCTTTTGAACCAATTCCTTCATCTTCTTTTCAAGATAATCGCCCTTCTTCTTAACATCATCAAAGAAGCCAGGTTTAGTCATAATATCAAGAACTGCATTTCCAACAGCTGTTGCCAAAGGATTGCCGCCATAGGTTGAGCCGTGCGTCCCAGCTGTCATACCTTGCGCAGCTTTAGCTGTTGCCAGGCAAGCACCAATCGGAAAACCATTCCCTAAGGCTTTCGCAATACACATGACATCCGGCGTAACCCCCGCCCACTCATGCGCAAAAAGTTTTCCTGTGCGACCCATGCCGCATTGAATTTCATCGAAATAAAGCAACAAGCCAAATTCATCACAAGTTTGGCGAAGTTGTTGTAGGAATTCAGCCGTGGCTGCTTTCATGCCACCCTCACCCACAACGGGCTCAATCATAATGGCTGCAGTTTCAGCTGTGATCGCATTACGAACTTCGTTCAGATTGCCCCATGCAACTTGATCAAAGCCATCAGTAACAGGACCAAAACCGCCAATCATTTTCTCAGTTTTAGCAGCAGCGATAGCAGCGAGTGTGCGGCCGTGAAAACAGCCCTGAAAACTGATGACACGGTAACGTTGTGGCTGGCCAATGCTGCTAAAATATTTACGAATAACTTTAACGCCACACTCCCAAGCTTCAACGCCTGAGTTCTGAAAAAAGACTGTATCGGCAAACGTAAGATCAACCAAGCGCTTGGCAAGCTTATCGCCATTATGCGTTTTAAAGATGTTTGAGGTAATCCAAAGCTTGTCGGCTTGGTCCTTGAGAGCTTGTGTCACATAAGGATGCGCATGACCGAGACCTGTTACAGCGATGCCGCCAATAAAATCGAGATAACGATTGTTCTTATCATCAAAGAGATAGCAACCCTCGCCGCGCTCAAAATAAACATCGGCGCGCGCATAAACAGGCATCAAAGCAGGCATATCTTCGGGCTTAATCAACTCGGCCATTATAGTTTCCTTTAGGATTTAAGTTTGTAACCGCGGGCAATCATCGTGTAGGCCAATGCAACAAGAACGACGTTGATAATTGCAAGAACAATAAGACCTGTGCCGAGCGTGCCGTCTGATATGCCAATGAACCCATAACGGAAACCATCAATCATATAAAAGAAGGGATTGAGATGACACAAGAACTGCCACCCCTGTGGCAAGCGATCTGCTGTGTAAAAAGTACCTGAAAGGAAAGTTGCGGGCATGATAATGAAGTTTTGTACCGCCGCTAGATGATCAAATTTGTTAGACCAAATACCGCCGATCAAACCAAGCAATGCCAACATCATTGAACCCATCAAGGCGTGATAAATGATATAACCGGCATGTAGAATGTGAATATCCATCAAGGGTGCAAGAGCAATTATCGAAACAAGACCGACTACGATCCCGCGCACAATGCCACCTATCGTAAAACCCAACATCAGCTCAAGAGCTGAGAGTGGCGGCATAAGAACATCGACAATATTGCCCTGTATTTTTGAAATCACCATTGAAGATGATGTATTGGCGAAAGCGTTTTGGGTCATCGACATCATGATCAGCCCTGGCGCTAAAAAAGCCATATACGGCACATCACCAATGGTACGTTCCGCACCACCAAGAGCTAGAGAAAAGACCAGGTAGAAAAGCAAGGTCGTGATAACAGGCGCTACAATTGTTTGCGCATAAACCTTGATAAAGCGTCCGGTCTCTTTGCCAATCAGTGTTTTAAGACCTAGCCAATTTACGGCACCAAGAACACGTGGCTGTGGGGTTTTGAGTGTGATGAGAGTCATGCCCTAAGTTTTACTGATTTCACAGGGCAAGGCAAGAATTTCAGGGGTTCTAAGGCCCTTTTATATTCATGCACCAGCACATAATAGCTTTTTGAATATGCATACGGTTTTCAGCTTCGTCAAAAACAGCTGATTGTGGACCGTCCAGCACATCATCCGTAACTTCTTCGCCGCGATGTGCCGGCAAACAATGCAAGAAAATGGCGTGTTTGGATGCTTTAGACATCATCTCACCATCGACTTGATAAGGCGATAAGCGCTCATGGCGGGCAGCCGCGTCACTATTGTGCATAGAAACCCAGCAATCTGTAATTACAACATCAGCACCTTCAGCCGCCTTAACATCAGCACCGATCGTAACCTTGGCGCCTTTCTTCTGCGCCTCTATCAAAACATCTTGAGGCGGAACAAACTCAGGTGGGCAAATAATTTTTAAAGTGAAGTCGAATATGGGAGCAGCATGAATCCAGCTGATCAAAACATTATCACCACCATCCCCGCTCCAAACCACAGTTTTGCCAGTCAGCGAACCGAGGCGTTCCTCGACTGTCATGATATCCGCCATGACCTGACAAGGATGTGAGGCATCAGTCAAACCATTGATAACAGGAACGGTTGCGCCTTGAGCCAACTCATAAAGTTTTTGGCTAGCAAAAGTGCGCAGCATAATAATATCGGTATAGCGGGAAAGGACTTTGCCCGTATCAGCAATCGTCTCGCCCCTACCCAATTGAATCTCGGCCCCACTTAATGTCGTGACATGGCCTCCCAGTTGACGCATACCCACTTCAAAAGATACGCGCGTACGTGTCGAAGGCTTTTCAAAAATGAGCGCTAGCGTCTTGCCTTCCATAGGGCGAAAAGCCAAAGGCGCTTTTTTCATTTTATGCGCCAATTGTAAAATTGACTTCAACTCAACTGGATCAATTTGATCAAGGTCAAGAAAGTCGCGACCGCTTTTTACGGCTTTTTTGAGTACAGGTGAAAGCATCGCTTATGATGGCTTGTTTGTTGTCAGCCAGTCAAGCTTGTTGGGGCGATTTTGAATGTAGTTAGCTAAGGCTGTTACAACACGGCGATCATAAACCTTATCAACATCGCGTAGCATGCTATCAACAGCCTCTTTAAAACCTAAGCTAGGACGATGGGCACGAGGACTGACCAAAGCAACATACGTGTTAGCCACAGCCACAATACGCGCCGTTACGATAATATCTTCTCCCTTGAGACCTCGCGGCGCACCCGTACCATCATAACGCTCTAAAACCTGCTTAAGCGTTGGGACAACGGGGCCAGTAAAATCGATCATAGAAAGAATATCAGCAGAGGTGAGAATGCTATCCCGAACACGTTGCAATTCTTCCTGTGTCAAAGCCGTTGTCTTGGTCAAGATTTCACGCGGTACAAGAACTTTACCGAAATTCATGAGCGAGCCTGAATATTCTGCAGCCTCAATCTCTTTCTCGCTCAATACCATTTCTTCAGCGATGGCACGTGATAGCTGGCCCACGCGTGCGGAGTGTCCAGACGCATATGGATCACGGCGGTCAACGACAGCGACGAGCGTTCCAATAACCTGGCGCAGCATATTCTCGCGACGTTCACGCTCTAAGATTAAATTGGTTACGTCTTCTTCACGTAAAATGATGCCGCCAGTAAAATCACCAAACGGCGCAATAATTTCATAGTGCGATTGAATAAACTTGATCTTGCCGTCGTCTCCAAAGACTTGATCAAGAGTTTCCATGGCTTTGCCTGAATTACGAACTTCATTGAGTCGAGGCTCAAGCTTGCGAGCACGATCGGGCCCAACAATTTTAATGAGCGACTTACCAATAATGTCATTGGGCTCAGCACCTAGAATTTTCGCTGCCGCTAAATTGGTGAACCAATAATTGTTCTGCTTGTCAAAAATGACAATTGATTCAGGATTGTGATCCGTCATGGAGTGCAAAAAATCTTCTTGGTTGTTCAAGCGCTTTTGCAACTGGTCGATGCGCATCTGATAACTTGAGGACAGGCGCGTATATTCAAGACGCTGCGCAGCGGTAACCGACAAGAAAAGAAAAAGCACGAGCGGAATAACAACAAGGCACATCATATAATAAAGGTCAGCCAGACCAACGAGGCGGGTACCGGCCGGCAGATCAAACCATTGCCAAAATCCATAACCGCTCACAAAAAGCAGCACAGGACATATAGCGTAAGCCAGTACAATACTGCTCTTAGGCCGCGGACGCGGCATGGCTGATAAGGCTGATGGAATTGGCGACATTGTTATTTGGCAGGTATTGGTTATTTAGGCCGATAAGCCTACCTCGAACTTCTGAAGGGTAGGTTAAAAGATATTTACCAGACTTTAACGAACAGCACTCTTTCTGCTAGAAAGATAAGGAAATTTAGCCCCCAGAGACTTATTTATGACCTTACCTGTTAGTCCTTTTGCCATCCATACAGACCAATTACGCAAGGTTTTTGACGATATTGTTGCTGTTGATTCGATCAATCTCGACATTCGTTATGGCAGCATTACAGCACTTCTTGGAGGTAATGGCGCAGGCAAAAGCACTACTATGGCCATGCTGCTTGGTCTCTTACAGCCAACCTCTGGCACCATACGCCTTCTTGGCCAGGATTTACTGGTATCCCGCTCCCTTATTGCGAGGGATGTCAATTTTTCTTCTCCTTATGTCGATCTACCAAACCGTTTAAGCGTACGACAAAATTTGACCGTCTATGGACATCTCTATGGTGTGCCAAACTTAAAAGATCGTATCGATGAATTGTCTCAGCAATTACAGATCACGGGTTTGCTCAATCGCCTTCATGGAACTTTATCGGCAGGCCAGCGCACACGAGCCTCGCTTGCTAAATCACTTTTAAACAAACCAAAACTTTTGCTCTTAGACGAACCCACGGCATCACTTGATCCCGATACAGCTGATTGGGTGCGCACGCTTTTGATGGATTATGGTAAAACAACTGGAGCAACCATTTTCATGGCTTCGCACAATATGTATGAAGTTGAACGTATGTGTGATGATGTCATCATTATGAAAAGCGGCCGCATTGTTGATCGTGGAGCGCCTCAAAGACTGCTTGAAACCTACAGCCGAGAAAATCTTGAAGAGGTCTTCCTTGATATCGCCCGCAATCGCTCAGCCTGAGCAACAAAACGACTGCACCTTGTTTTTAAGACGCATATGGGGCCTCGCTCTGCGTCACTATTATTTACATTCCGGATCATGGCCTCGCATTATCGAAATGCTATACTGGCCCATTATCAATATGGCAACCTGGGGTTTCACCAGTGCTTACCTAATCAATAAATTCACAGATACTCTGATTTTCAGCAGCTCGCTCTTAGCGAGCGTCTTACTTGTGGAGGTTTTTGTGCGCGTGAGCACAACCATGCTCATGTTGTTTATGGAAGAAATCTGGTCGCGCAATCTGGGCCATATGTTCGCAAGCCCCATCAAATTCCGCGAATATACTGTGGGCATGGTCTTTGTCTGTTTTATTCGTACAGCCATTGCACTTACCCCCGCCATTCTCGTTGCCAAGTTTCTCTTTAACTTCTCACTCTTTAGCCTTGGCTGGCCACTTCTTGCCTATATTGCTCTCTTAGCTTTTAGTGGCTGTTGGTATGGCCTGCTGATCGTCTCCCTTCTGTTACGCCACGGCCTTTCAGCTGAATGGATGGCATGGATGGCGACCTGGCTTTTGGTGCCTTTTATTGCTCCCTATTATCCTGTCTCCGTCCTTCCAGAAGCCTTGCAGTATATTTCATGGGCCCTCCCCATGACGCATGTCTTTGAATGCGTTAAAGACCAACTCGCCAACAATGCCGTACAAGCGCATTATTTATGGACAGCTCTAGGGTTGAATGTTCTTTATTTTGCGATAGCAAGCTTTGTGTTCTGGATGGCTTACCAAAGCGCTCGTAAACGCGGAGGTTTACTTCAAGTGGGCGAGTAATTACTGGAAGGCTGTTTCAAGGAAGCTACGCAATTTGCGGCTATGTAGATTTTCCAATCCAATTTCGCGCAACAACTCCATAGCTTTAACACCAATCTGTAAATGCTGATCAATTTGTTGGCGATAGAAACGGTTGGCCATGCCTGGTAGTTTTATCTCACCATGCAAAGGGCGATCTGAGATGCAAAGCAAAGTGCCGTAGGGCACACGAAACCGAAACCCATTTGCTGCAACCGTTGCAGACTCCATATCAAGTGCAATTGCGCGGCTCTTATTAAAGCGCTCAACCAAATTACTAAAACCACCAATCTCCCAGTTGCGATTATCTGTTGTCACAATCGTACCGGTACGCATAACTGATTTAAGATCATATCCTTCAAGACCTGTAATGCCGGCAACAGCGGATTGCAAAGCCTGCTGAACTTCCGCAAGAGCCGGGATCGGCACCCAAACGGGCAAATCTTCATCCAACACATGGTCATCACGTACATAACCATGCGCCAAAACATAATCACCAAGTTTTTGCGTTTCACGTAAACCAGCGCAGTGTCCCAGCATAATCCATGCATGAGGGCGTATAACAGCAATGTGATCTGAAATTGTACGTGCATTACTCGGCCCCACACCGATATTCACAATCGTAATGCCATTCCTGTCTTTTCGCGTTAGGTGATAGGCAGGCATTTGGGGCATGCGTGTCAGCTTAGTACCGCTTGGCTTTTCATTACTGATGTTGGCATTTGGCGTGACATAGCCACCCGGCTCTATCAGCGAAGTATATTGTTTGCGATATTCTGTAAGCTCGGCATCTTCACTTTTACTCATGACGGCTGTCGCCATACGTAAAAATTCTTCAACGTAAAATTGGTAATTGGTGAAAATCACAAAATTTTGAAAATGCTTAGGCTCGCACCCTGTATAATGTTGCAAACGATGCAAAGAATAATCAACTCGTGGTGCCGTAAAAAGTGACAAAGGTATGTCACCATTTGGCAAGGTTGCGTAAACGCCATTGGCAATACTATCATCCATGACCGATAAATCTGGTAGATCAAAAGTAGCGCGCATAAGAGCAATACGCTCCGGGTCAAGCCCACCTTCAACATGCATACCATCCGTAAAGGCAAAATGGATGGGTATAGGAGCGTCACTTGTACCAATCTCAAGTGGTATTTTGTGGTTTTCTAAGAGCAGCTTAAATTGCTCCGTATAATAACGCGCAAAAAGATCAGGCCGCGTTAGTGTCGTGCTATAACGACCAGGCCCTGGCACAAAACCATAAGCAAGTCGTGTATCAATTTGCGCGGAATGCGTAGGGTTAATGGCGACATAAGGATAGTAAGCAGAGACATGCCCCTGCATTACCTCGCCTTTAGCCATGTGCTGAAAACGCTCACGCAAAAAGCTAGTGTTTTTTTGATAAATATCTTGAACGTATTCAAATGCCTTTTCGGCATCTGTAAAAAACTTTACATCACTTTTGGCCGCACGCGCTTTGGTTTTTTTGGCACGCGGTTTATCACCACCAATATAAGCATTGATTTTTTCAACAGTTCGAATACTGGGGGAACGTTTATTGGCTCGCAGATCAAAAACGAAATTGGGATCATTCAGAGCTTTACGACCAAATTCCGTTGGGGACATGCCGCTCTCGGCAAGAAACTGGTCAATTTTGTCTTTTAGACTATCTAGATCTGACATAAAGCCATTATATAGGAATATTCCTATTTTTCAATAGGAAATAAACTATCCATATAAATCAATTATTTAATTAGGATAAATAGGAAATTACTTATTATAAGCCCACTAAAGCTTTGGCAAAATCTCCAGCTTTGAAAGACTGCAGATCCTGGGCCCCTTCCCCCACGCCGATGGCATGAATAGGAAGTTTGAATTTATCAGCAAGCGCTACAAGAACACCGCCCTTAGCTGAGCCATCCAACTTTGTAACAATCAGCCCCGTCACCTGCACAAGATCACGGAAGACTTCGACTTGCGCATGCGCATTTTGACCCGTCGTAGCATCCAAAACCAAAAGCACGGCGTGAGGTGCTGACGCATCTATTTTTTTGATAACACGCACCATCTTTGCTAACTCCTGCATCAAATCATTCTTGTTGTGCAGACGGCCAGCTGTATCAATCAAAAGAAGATCCTTCTTTTCAGCACGCGCTTTCTCTAAAGCCTGATAAGCAAGTGCTGCAGAATCTCCATTGGGCTCACCCGAAATAACAGGCGAGTTTGTACGATCACCCCAAATCTTGAGCTGACTAATCGCTGCAGCACGGAATGTATCACCAGCAGCCAACATGACTTTTAAGCCTTGCTCCGTGTAATGCTGCGCTAACTTACCAATTGTCGTCGTTTTACCAACGCCATTAACGCCAGCCACCAAAACAACGAATGGCTTTTGTGTAGTGTCTGGCGTTAGCGGCAATGCATAGGGCTGTAAAACATCTGTGATCTGATCTGCGAGAGCCGTTTTAACCTCATCATCACTGATTTCTTTTCCGAAGCGGTTTTTTGAGAAATCAGCAACCAATTTGGCCGCCATGGCAGGTCCCATATCAGCTGTAATGAGTAATTCTTCTAATTCACCGAGCGTTTCTTCATCCAATTTGCGTTTCGTAAAAATGCCCGTAATGCCATCGGCAAGCTTTTCCGATGAACGGTTAAGCCCAGTGCGTAAACGTGAAAGCCAGCCTTTTGATTGGGTTTCTTCTGTCACTTTTTATTCAACCTTTGTTAAGCACGCTCGCCTTACTATATGACCCTATATTACGTTGAGTTTTAATATGAAACCAAAATTATATCTTGGCTCCACCACATTATTTAGTGGCCAGATTGCACCCAGCTTTAATG